>CAJQQO010000189.1 GCA_905480475.1 uncultured Pseudomonadales bacterium
CACACCAAAGCTATTGGTTAGCGCCATACCTAATGACACAACTACGGCTAGGCTCAAACACACTCGCCAGCCGCTAAAGTCGTTACTTGTCGCAATATTCAAAATGGTTTTTCCTGGGTGATAAACGCTTTAATACTACGCGCCAATTTTCATAACAGTCCGGATTTCACGACCGTGATGCAAATCATCAAAGGCCTCGTTGATCTCTTCTAAGGGACGCATTCGCCCAGTCATTGAATCAAGATCCAGCTGTTCATTTTTATAAGCATTCATCATACGAGGAATATCGTAAGGAGAATTACACGAACCCAGCAAACAACCGCTGAGCTTTTTCTCCATTGAGGTAAAGATCACGACGTTTTCAAGCTTAATCCCTTGCTCAATTGGCGGAGCACCGACACAAACGGTTGTACCACCGGCGCGACTAGCACTAACACCTAGCTCAATTAAACTGGCCAAGCCAGCTGTTTCGAACGCGTAATCAACACCGATACCATCAGTAAGTAACATGGCATGGGCTTGAACATCTTCAGTGGTTGGATCGATAGTATGAGTGGCGCCTAACTTTATTGCTAACTCACGACGTTCGGGTAATGGATCGGAGACAATAATCTTACTCGCCGATGCTAGTTTAGCGCCCTGCACTGTCGCCAAACCAATACCACCCAAACCTAACACTAACACTGTGGCGCCGACTTCAACCTTGGCAGTATTTAATACCGCACCCACGCCGGTTTGCATTGCGCAACCGACTACGCAGGCAATTTCTAAAGGAATATCATCAGGAATCTTTATTGCACCGCTTGCTGGCGAAATCACCTGCTCTGCTAATGCACCAACGCCTACACCACGCAAGATCTCATTGCCCTGCTGGCTTAAACCAGTTTGCCCATCAGGCAAGCGATTAGTTGCAATACCATGGCCGTTGGTACACAGCGAATGATCACCACGCTGACAATAATAACAACTACCACAAGGTGGGACTGGCGTAAGTACAACATGATCACCTACTGCTAAATGGTGCACACCCTCGCCGATTGACTCAACAACACCAGCGGCTTCATGACCAAGAATAATCGGCCCCTGAATCGGCCCCATCGCACCGGAGAGCACACTGTAATCCGAATGACACAAACTACAGTAGGCAACATTCACTCTTACCTCCCCAGCTCGCGGCGCAATAATATCGATATCGCTTTCTACCTTTATGGGTTTACCATTTTCGTATAAAACTGCCGCTCTCATTCGAGACTCCTATAAAAACTCAATAATGATTTTTAATTAAATTTGTTGAACGAAAAACTATAATCCAAATCGATCAATATATTCTTTAAATCGCGCCCGCTCACCATTAGCCGTTAAATGGTAATCGGCCAAGGTATATTCATGCTTACAATGTTTGCCGCGCGGGCTCTCATCAAGATATTGCTGCATACGCTGTTCTAAATCATCTGGCGGGGTAAGTCCAAACTTTTGGTAAATACCAAATACGGTCTCAAACGGTTTGCTGGCGATATCGTTAAAATAAATATCGTGGAACTGATTTTTATGCTCAGCCAGCAATGCGCGATCACGCATACTTAACTGCAATAACTGGTTCCAACTAGTGGCTTGCTCTTCACCAATTAGCTCCGGTACTTGCGCAGTATCGGTAAACATACCCGATAAGGTCCAAACAAAACTACAGACCGAGCCAATTACATCCACCGGATTGCGATGGGTAAATACAATTTGGGCATCGGGAAACAATTTAAATATTGCCGGTAGCGAACTTAAATGCCCCGGCGTTTTTAATAACCAGCGCTTAATCTCAGGGCGAGTATCCGGCTCGGTAGCTTGCATCATTTGCAAAAAGCGTTTGTGGAAACGCAAAGCCGGCTCAGGGTCCGCTTGCATTAACCACTTGCGATAGCTCGGCACATACCATGTTAGCGTTAGCGTAATGCCATACATCATTTGCTGCATATTGGCGACGCATTCCTGCGGCATGGTGGCATCCATTTTATGGATAGCCGCAAAACCCGGAGCCATTTTATATTGCATCTCAAGTTGCTTAGCCATTGCTTCAATACGCGGATCATCATCAAAATGATCTGGGTGTGGTCTAGGCAATGGCGAATTAACTTCCCAGAACAAGGGCGAGCGATTACCCGGATCCGTTGCCATTAATCCGTGCATAGCTGAAGTACCAGTACGCGGCAAGCCAACAATCATTAGCGGCTTTTCAATAACTTGCTTTTCTTCTTCGGGATGTTTATCAAACCAATCCGTTAACTTTACATAGTTGCCAATAATGCCGGCTAACATGCCGCGGGCAGCAAGGCGACCAATCGTATTTAACTGCGACTCGCTGTTCAGCGCATTGACCAGCACCTCAAGACCGCCAGCATCCCAGCCCTTTGGTGGTCTAGGTAAGCCGGTGGCTTTTTCAACCCGACTAAGAATATCATCGGCATCGAGCTTAGGACGAATACCCAGTTTATTAAAAAAAGCGCCTACACCGTTGATAGTGCGAATCGACAGAGGTCGGTATGGCTGATTGCGACTCATATAAATGCTCGTAAAATATTAAAAACCAATCGCTCCTTGGAGCATAAATTTTTTGCTGCTAAAAAACTGCGGCTCGAATTAAATAATTAACGCGAACTCAAATACTGATTGTTAATCGGGAATAGCCACTTGCAAACCACCTATGGTTTGCACTTGCTCTATACCATCAGGAAAAAACCAGCGCGTAATTTTTGCCAACGGTGTTAAACCCGATGACATGGCAGCACCCATCGGACTCATAATAATACCGTTCGATAAAACCGGCGTGGTGTTGGACGAATCATCAGAAATTCGAACCACGTTTCTAAACGCTTTACCAGTCTCTTTATCGAAGGCAACCACATGATTCTCTACCGGAACTACTATGGTGCGACCGACCCAAAATTTATAACCATAGGCAACTGGCACAACAATCGCATCCTCAGTTACCGTTGGAATGCCATTGGCAGCAGCAACAGGATCACCTAACAACCAAGTTGATGGCAGTGTCTCCGCCGCCAACTCCGCACTGCTAGATAGCCATTTAACATCTCCGGTATCACCATCCAAAGCCATCATATTTGGATTAGGATAAGCTTGTAAGACGATAACCGTGCCATCCATATCAACTACCGCCGATCCTGCAGTCGCATTAGTTTTTGCCTTCCACACAATAGAACCCGACTGCGCATCGATACTATAGACGTATCCTTCTTCATCACTGACATAAACAAACCGATCATCATTAGAGGTCGCCGGGCTAGAACCACTACCAATACCAAAGTCGGTTGCAAAAGCAATTTCAATCACAATGCCATTTGGCGTTGGTATTAAATCCAAACCGTATAATCGCCCAAGCGAAGGTTCAGTAGAGGTTGCCGCCACAAATACCCTGCCGGTTGCCTGACTGACGGCTGGTGTATTCATCGAGCGCATTTCGCCGCCAAATAATAATTGCCAGCTCCAGTCATGAATGGATTCATCTAACATACCATTAGCCCACATACTTTTGGGTTGCGGCACTGCATCGGAGCGCGGCGAAAGCATACCCGGCAAACGAATAGGCTGATTAAGTACTTCGCCATTTGCGCGATCCCAAACAACGACATCACCAAAATTAGTCACACCTAAGATATGACCATCAACAGTAAACACCGGCGTGGTTAAAGCATTAATCGGTAAATCAGCAAGCGGCTGCCAATCACCTTCTTGCGGTGCCGGTAATGGCACAACCCATTTAGGATTACCATCAGGGTCAAAAGCAAACATCTGATTGCAATCACCCAGATACAAATCACCGTTAACATCAACAATAACGTTAGAGAGCACTGCACAAGGATCTACACCGTTACTGGCATCAGTCCACGGTTTGGACTGCCAAAGAATTTCGCCCTCCATTGATAGCGCATATAAATTACTTTTGCCTTTGCCCTGCCCAGTGGTTTGATAAAAGCGGGTTTTACCGGGACTGACGGAAGGCGCGATCATTAAAGAAATACCTTCTAAAGCCTGCCATGTGGTGTAGCTCTCATGCAAACGTGCTCCGCGCGCTTGATCACGATTGCCCGGGCCTTGATGTAAGGTTGACCAACCGCCTGCCGAATACCACTGTCTACGCACTGGCTTTTCTTGCGACGTTTCAAATACCACCGCATTAGCTGCTGCGGGCGCTACTGAAGATTTTTTATCTTCCAGAAACAAACGCTCTTCATCATCAAAAAACTGTTCGGCAAATTCGGCTGCTGACGGCTCTTTATTAGCAGATGCGGTCGCTGCAAAAAGCGTCGCATAAATAGCAAGAGTCGATGCGCTTAGCGCTACAAGCTTAGCTGATGAAAATAGATTAAAAAATCGCATAGTATTTTCCTGCATTTTTTGAGTGCGTTTAACTACCGGCTTTGCGGCCGGATTTACGCAGCCGCGTATGATAAGCGTTTACAGTATCAAAACGCATTAGCTAATTAAGGCAAGAGCCCGCTTTAGGATAACTTTACATTACATTAAATTTAGCGATTTTAAATAATCCTTTAGCGCAAGCCCAGTACCCATATCCCAAGGTTTAATATCGCTTTTTTCCATAAGCTTGTAATCATCAAGTTCTTCATTGAGTTTAATTTCGCCGGTCGCTTCCAAATGGTAAGCAATAATTACTTGATTCATTTGCTCAAAACCGTAGGCACCGACCAATGTTTGACTTTGGACATCCAAATTAAGCTCTTCTTTGGTTTCTCTTACCATAGCTTCGGCAGGATCTTCACCTTTTTCCAAAAAGCCGGTAATTACCGAGAAAAAGTGCTTGGGCCAAGCCACATTGTGGGCCATCACAATTTTTCCATCGTACTCAACAATACCGGCAACCACTGGCGTAGGATTACCCCAAACCACATAACTGCAATCATCTGCCTCACAGGCAAGGCGCTCTACTTCATCAATCGTTTGCTCACGCATATCAGCTTTACATTCAGGACAATACTTCACGCGACTTTCCTCTTTTTTTAGTTTTTGTCTTTAATGGTATGTTCTATAAGTTAAACATTTTTACTAAACGTAACGCACTGCACCACCATCGATACGAATATTTTGGCCATTAATAAAATTGGCTTTAGGACTGGCGATAAAGACAACCAAGTCTGCAACCTCTTGCCGCGTGGCAATACGACCGCAGGGGTTAGGATACTCGGTCTCTGCAATGCGCTTAACAATCTCATCCCAATTATCACCCCAAGCTTTTTTCTTGGCCATTGCGCGATAAGCGGCCTCTACCTCTTCGGTTTGAATTAATCCCGGCGACACCGTATTAACGGTAATACCGGTATTAGCCAATTCATTTGCCAGCCCCACCATTACCGTCGCCAATGCGCCTTTGGAGGCATAATAATGCGGCATCACACTATTCGGTTGATGACTACCAATGGTACCAAGCTGAATAATACGACCCCAGTTTTTAGCCTTCATCGCTTCGGCAAAGCCTTGCACCATACGGGTCGCAGACAATACATTTTTTTGATACATATCGAGAAAATCAGCTTCGCCAACACTTTGCCAAGTACCACGTGTACCCGTGCCATAATTATTAATTAATATATCCGGCACGCCGATTGCTGCTTTAGTTTGCGCGACAACTTGCTCGGCGCCTGCATCACTACATAGATCACCCCATACCGCAACCGGCGCAATAAAATCACTACTGCCGTCAAAATCCTTGGGGGACAAATCCAAACTATGTTCTTCATGAGTATGAAAGGCAACACGCACACCTTCTTGCACTAAAGTCTGTGCAATAATTTGACCCGTACCACGATTCGCACCAGTGACCAGCGCTGTCTTAGCTTGCAGTTGTAAATCCATTAAACATCCTCAAAATTTTAATACTTAGACTAAACGTTATTTTATTTGCGCTTGTTCAAAATGCATTTTACGCCAATCGCTCGGCGACATATCAACCCATGCCCTAAATGCACGGCGAAACGAAGTATCATCGCTAAAACCTAGCTGCCGGGATATTTGATCAATACTCATATCATTACGCTGCAAATAACGCTTAGCCATTTCTAGCAAACAGTTTTCGCGCAGTGTACGGTATGAAGTGCCCGCTTGCTTTAAGCGACGCCTTAAGGTCGACTCCGGTACACCTAGAGTGTTAGTCATTTCGCGCAAAGTCGGGATAGAAGACATCTGCTGAATAGCCGCTGTAATTAAGGCTTCAATTTGGCGAATTAAACTATTATCAATTGAACCAAACACCTCGCAAGGAAAGGTCGCAATAAACGCTGGCAGCTCGCGATTGACTCGCACTACCGCCTGACTTAAATAGGCTTGCGGAAATTCAATGGTATAGTTTTTTTTACCGGCTAATACCGGCGCATTAAATAAGCGCAAAAACGGTAGCACGTCATCGCGCTGTGCCGGGCCGATATTAACGCGCAACAAAGGTAGCTCCGCGCCAATCAGCCATTGAAACAATTGGTAGAAAGCGAATAAGCCGGTGATATCAACCAAATGGCTTATCGGGTTTTCAAATTCACGTAATGTATCCAAAGAAAAAACCACAACGCCGTCATCAATATGCATTTGCTGTCGGCCATTACGCGGGTGTAGCATTTCACTAAACTCGATCACTAGCCCTATCGCTTCTTGTAAATCCTTAGCCGAAAGCACGCAACGGCATAACATTTGGATATCTCTATTTTCGACTGGCGGTCGCGAAGCACCGACAGCCAGAGCCAACTCCAGCGTCTTAACAGTCTCAAGATACCAAAGTGCAAACTGACTGGTTGTTGTCGGCAGCGGAATATCCAAGCTAACATCGGCCTCTTGCAAGGCCGCCGTTAAAATATCAATTAATGGATTTAGCGACGAAGACGGTACGCTATTTTTTGCTGCGCTAGTTTTCAATGGTTTATTTTTGCCAAGGGCGCTTTCTTAACAACGCCTGTTATTAGCTTATTTGTTTACTAATTGATGAATATTTGGTTTTTTATCCATTTTTGAAGTTTATTGTCACTCATTGCCAAAATGAATGCTTTTGTCATGCTCAATGGACAATCAGACACTATCGCCGAGGCGGTAATGCTAGCAGAATGCTCCGCCAGATGCAGTTCGAACAAGCCTTAAGCCGTCAATATCGCATGACAATAACGACATCATTGACGACATTCAATCCAACCGCTTTTTTGAACGCAATTGTCTTGAAGACTTAAATCCAGCAGCCATGTAGCAATATAGATTCATAGGGTCGACTTGGATATCACCCGCCATGATCGATCCGTGTATCGAGCAATATAACTACAACGGCGCGAATGGCTAACAAACAGTAATATTGACACAGGAAAACCACGTGAATAAAAATGATATTGTTACAAGACTGGCGCTACTGGAACTGGAAAACAAATTCGCCATATCCTGGGATAGCGGTGATGCCGATAAACACGCCAGCCTCTATGCCGAAAACGCGGTATTTGAAATGGAAGCCGCGGGCTTAATGCCAGCCACTAAATTAAATGGCCGTGAAAAATTAAATCAATTTTGCTCGCAGACTAATCGTGACTATCCGGGCTTACATTTATTTGATATCAACTCATTTAATATTAACCGTCGCGGCTCTATGGCAACCGGTAGTGTTAATTTTGAGTTTTGTTTTTTTGCGAACTCACAAGATGAAGATGACAACACCGATAAGCCCATGAATATTACTGGTGTTTATCATTCAACTTATATTTACAATCGACGAAACTGGCATATCCAACGTAGAAATATGAGCGTCGCCGAGCAAAATTCAACGGGGGTTTATAGTATTCCCTCCATGGGCTAGCGCGGCAGATAAAAAAACCGACTGCCATTAGCTAAAGCTTAGAGCTAGCTAGCATGGCTAACACTGAGGCCTAATAAAATAATGTCAAAGAGCAGCACGCAAAAATATCCTATCGATCCGGCGTATTTGGATTTCCCTAATATGAGTTTCTCAAACAACTTGTGGAAACTGCGCTTTACCAATCTATTTATTCTAGCCACCCGCTTCCGCTACAAGTGGGATCCGGCCTTAAATGTGACGGAACATCAAATCCAAGGTGAAGACAATAACAGCGTTAAGATCATTGAAATCGCCAGAAAAGATATTGCCGCCGATGCACCTGCCTTAGTTTACTTTCATGGCGGCGCTTTCTTTCTCACTTACGCCGGCCTGCATTTAGATAATGCCCAAATGTACGCACTGGAAGCTAACTGCAAAGTGTTTATGGTGGATTATCGACTTTCAACCAAAGCCGCTTTTCCTGCTGCGCAAACCGATTCACAAGCCGCCGTTGAGTGGGCTTTCGATAACGCTGCAAGCCTTGGCATAGACAAAGAAAAGATTATAGTTATTGGCGATAGTGCCGGCGGTGGAATCGCGGCCTCTTGCGCGCAAATGACGTACGATAGAAATAAAAACCGTACTGAAAAAATTAATTTGCTAGCACAATTTTTACTGTACCCGGTTTGTGATTGCGAAACCAAAACCGAAACCGCTAAAAACTTTGTTGATACACCGTTGTGGACAACCAACAATAATAAAGTGATGTGGGATGTATATTTACGCGATAGCGATTACAAAAAAGGCGTAACCGGTGCTAGCATTCCTGAATATGCCTCACCTATTCACCGCGAAGACTTAAGCGGTTTACCACCCGCCTATATTGAACCGACCGAATTTGACCCACTGCGCGATGAAGCGATTAATTACGCAGAAGCACTGCAAGCCGCTGGTGTGCCGGTAACATTAGTTGAAGCCAAAGCTGCAGTTCATGGCTATGAATTTGTCGATTGCGAAACGACTAGAAAATATCGAAAAATCCGCATGGATGAATTAAAAAAGGTTTTATCTAACTAAGCGATCAATCACACTAATCGCTGCAAACAGCGGCGATTCTCTATGATTTTTAAAAGCCCAATATTCAATAAAAAAAAGAGATCACTATGAGTCAATGGAAAGAGAAAGTTGCCGTTATTACTGGCGCAGGTAGCGGTATTGGCGCAGCACTCGCACAGCAATGTGCCAAGCAAGCGATGCATATTGTGGCCGCCGATGTTGATGCTGATGGACTCGCCGCATTAGAAAAGGCCATTCAACAAGAATCACTCGCAGCCTCTATCAGTACTCATCACGTTGATGTACGAGATGAGCACGCGGTTGAGGCACTTGCAAAATTTAGCTTTGATAATTTCTCGCAAGTGAATCTGCTGTTTAATAATGCTGGTGTATTAGTTGACGGAAAAAGCTGGGAGCGCTCAGTCAAAGACTGGCGCTGGAACTTTGATGTCAATGTTATGGGCGTGGTGCATGGCATTCATAGCTTTGTACCAAAAATGCTTGCGCAAAAAAAATCAGGCAAAATAATTAATACCGCATCGATTGGCGGGCTATTAGGTGGCGGCAGTTTTATGGCTCCCTATCAAGGAACAAAACATGCAGTAGTTGCAATTACTGAAACTCTACACGCCGAGTTAGCAATGGAGAGTGCCGATATTACTGCCGCTTGCTTATGCCCCGGTGATACCGCTACCGGCATTTGGGAATCGGATCGACTCCGCCCTCAAGCCGAGCATAATCAATTAAACAGTGAAGCCGAGCAACAAATGCACAATGCGGTTGCCGATATGTGCGCAAGAGGTTTCACTCCGCAAATGATTGCCGAAAAAACCTTTCAAGCAATTCAGGACAATCACTTTTGGATATTGCCCCAGCCCGAATTTAAACCCATGTTTCAAATGCGCGTCGATGCGATTATGAATGAAACCAACCCACCTTCGCCAGAAGAGATTATGGCCGTAATGATGGCGCAATAAAGATCCATTATAAAAGCCCAGCTATTGAGTAATAAAGTAATGAGTGATCAGCAAACACGACTCCCCGCTTTTGACGATTCCGATCAAGTAATCGCAGAAGCGCTAGAGCACGCAAGCGTACCCACTTTAATGGCCGCCATGATGTTAATCGAAGGCGACTACAGTTTAATGGATGGCGCGATCAAACCCGGCCGAGGTGTGCTGGGTGAAGTGCAAGGTTTTATGTCTGCCGAGGATCAAGCAACGATTCGCAAGCAAGCCTTGGAAGTACTTAAGCGCTATCGCGACCAAGGTCAATCTAATAGTAATAGCTTACCCCAACTACCCAACGAAGCCACGCTTTACCGAATGATGTGCTTTGTAGCCGGCGCTGAGCTACCCAAAGACAGCATAGCCATGATGTTAGAAGAGCTGGCGCTGGATAATACCGACCCACGTGCAATACAAGCATCGACGATCGACAAATTAACAGCCAATAAAGACACTGCTCATAAAGTGATTATTATTGGTGGTGGTATGTCCGGAATTTTGGCGGCCATACGTTTACAGCAAGCCGGCCTACCTTATGTATTACTCGAAAAAAATCCCGACAAAGGTGGCACTTGGTATGAAAATACTTATCCCGGTGCGCGCGTTGATATCCCCGCACATATTTATTGTTATAGCTTTGAGCCTAGCGATAAATG
>CAJQQO010000190.1 GCA_905480475.1 uncultured Pseudomonadales bacterium
CGTTTAATGTGTTAAACAAACTTTTTGTCATCAATGCAAAACTATTTTATTAAGGGTAAATCTCTTACTCGCTCACCGGTTGCGGCAAACCATGCATTTGCTAAAGCAGGAGCCGCAGGTGGTGTTGCTATCTCCCCGGCACCACCAGGTGCTTCGTGACTATCGACTAGTTGAATTGTTATATTGGGCGAATCGTTTATCCGAATCACCGGATAGTCATGAAAGTTTGATTGTATGACTCTGCCTTTCTCTATATCAATTTTTCCAGTAAGCGCTGCACTTAAACCAAATATTATTGCGCCTTCAAGCTGCGCGATTAATCCATCTGGGTCGACAATAAAGCCGCAATCGGCAACACAATAGACTTGTTCTATTTTGGGCTTGGCATCTTCAAGCGAAATTTCGATTATTTCGGTAACGTGGCTGCCAAAGCATGAATGGCAGGCTACACCTCTATAGATTGTTTTGTTGTTCTTAATCCTTGTGTTCTTATCTTTTGATATAGCATCCCAGCCCGCAAGTTTAGCCGCTAACTTTAAGGTGTTAGCCAAGCGTTGGTGTTGTGAATCAAAAACCTGTAAGCGGTAATCGATAGGATCTTTACCGGCGCGATGAGCGAGTTCATCGATAAAGCTTTCAACAAAAAAGCCATTGTACGAATGGCCAACAGAGCGCCAGGCGCCAATACGGATGTCGGTGCTTAGATGGCGATAGGATAAAGCAATATTTTCTGCGCTATAAGGTATCTCGTTTGCGCCTTCTACCGTGGTATTGTTTATTGTCGCCTCGCCCAATAAACGCGCTTTACCTAGCTTAATTATTTCCACTACACGCTGCTTAATTGATTGAGTATTACTAGGCGGTGCAGCAGCAGGCTTGGCGATCAATGCAGCAATATCATTGCTCCAGACTTTAATCGAGCCGTCGGGATTAATATCGGCAGTAAAACGACTAGTGACAGCGGGGCGAAAATTACCATGCTGCATATCTTCTTCGCGCGACCAAATAATTTTTATTGGATACTTTAGCTGCTGAGCAATTTCTACGGCTTCGGTGACATAATCCTGACTTAGCCGTCGACCAAAACCACCTCCAATAAACGATGTATGAACAATTATTTTATCGAGGCTATAGCCGCAAACTTTTTGCGCCGCTTTTTGTGCGCTTAAGGGGCGCTGCGTGGGTGCCCATATTTCACAAAGCGAATCGTGAAACCATGCCGTGCAATTCATCGGTTCCAGCGGCGCATGGGCTAGCAGTGGCACGGAGTAGCTAGCGCTGATCGTTGAATCGGCGTCCGCTAAAGCTTTAGCGCTATTACCTTTGTCTCTGGCAGTGATGCCTTCAGCGTTTAAATTTTCTTTTAGCTGCTTTTGAATCTCGGTGATTGATAGATCACTTACTTCTTGCCAATCTATTTCTAACAGTGCAGCGGCCTTTTTTGCTTTCCAATAAGTGTCGGCAATCACTGCAATACCGTTGCTGATTTTTACTACATCAAGTACACCAGCCTGCTTAAGTGCCTTGCTGGCGCTATAAGTTTTTACCGTGCCAGCAATAGTGGGACTGCGAACTAATACTGCGCAGTGAGTTTTGATATTACTTTGTTTTGCATTCTCTAGCGGCTGCTCTAAAGGCTGACCTAAGGATTGGGCCAATGAGTCACTAGGCACTTGAGCATCGATACCATAGCTTGTCGTGCCAGTGGTTTTTAAAATAATATCCTGACGTTGCAGCGGTCTACCTAGCTGGGTGAATTGATTGATATCTTTTAATTGATAATCAACTGGGTTCATTTTACTTGCGATGGGAATCAACTCGGCAAAGCTAATTTGCTGCTTAGTATCAGTGTTATAAACGATACCGTTTTTGCAGCTAATCTGTTTTGCCGTAGTGCTCCAATGGATCGCTGCGGAGGCCATGAATAGTGCTTTGCTAGCTGCACCAGCATGCCTCAGTGGCATCCACATAATACGTACACTTGAGCTGCCACCTGTGCCCCAGCTAGCTTGATAGTGTGGATTGCCTTCGCTGCTGGATAGCTTGGGAAATTGCACGGCAAGTAAATCAAGATCTATATCAAGTTCTTCGGCCATGATTGCAGTTAAGCTGGTAATCACATTTTGGCCCAGCTCGGCTTTATCTAGTGTAAATACAAATTGATTGTCGGGTGTGATTTCCAGCCAACCATTAGTATATAGGCTATTGGATAAGGCCCCTTGAGAGACATTGCTATCGGACGTTGTTAGCGTGCTGTCGTTGCCTTTTTTATCAATATCGGCGTAGGCCGGAAAATGAAACTGCAATAGCATCGCACCGCTGCTTTTTAACGCTACAGAGACAAACTTTCGTCGGTTTATTGGTTTCATGCGGCGATTTACTATGTTTTCTGGGTGGTTTACTTCGCGCGGATATTGAGCTTGGATTCTTGCAAGCCATTTGCGGGCGTTGAACAAAAAACTATCATAAATGGCTTAATCGATTTTGTGAAACGCTATTTTTACCAATGGCTTATTTAAACTGGGTAGATTGGCTCAATGGATTTGCATCCCGTTACGGTGTTTTGCTGTCCGATTGACGCTGTGTGGGGCCTAAAGAAGATATGTTGATTTTTAACCAAAACTGTTCAAAAAAAGATCATTTGCAACGCCGGTCTGACTAAAAAATAAACAAAATATTCCTTTATTTTGTAGATTTTATATTCGCTTTAGAGACGTTTAACGATTTTCACAATTCACTGTTAAACAATTGAACAGGCCCGTAGTGATAAAGCTCTGCCCAAAGCCAGATTGCGTTTTAACTGCACGTCGGTTTGGCGATTTCAAAAAGGTTTTAAGCAATGGCTTGTAAAATCCATGGAAATATCTAGAAATCACAGCCTATCTGAATATTGAGTCTATACTGTTGATTAATATTGTTTTTAAGGTGTTTTTGCGCAATTTCCCAGACCAAAATTCAGGCCAGTTGTAGCCATGTGTCCGGTATAGATTTAATCCAAACGTTTTCTCCGGCCCCCTGATTACTTTTCGAAACTGTTGCATTTTAGTACAAGTATGCACTTAAGAATTTGGGGTACTGGTTTTCCGCTGTTCAAAAGAATTATTTAATTATTGGTTAAGCGAGCGTTAGCGTAATCGAGTTAATGGGCTCTTCCTAGATACAATACATGGCAATATGATGTGCGCCCTGTGATATTTATGAAGACTTTTTTCAAGCTTAGTTATAAAAGCCAACCATTTTAAAAGCTAGCATTTAAAATTAGTCGTAAGCAAGAGGGATTGTCAGAGGTGAATAAAGTGAACGGGTTTAGTTGCGCTATTATTGGTCAGGGTAAATTAACCATTAATTGTGCGGATCTTTTGCTTGCTGCCGGCAATAGCATATGCGGTATTGTGACTGCCAGCGCCGAGGTGCGCGACTGGGCAAAACAAAAAAACATCCCCTCTATTACGCCTAGCGACAATCAAACGGATTTTTTAACGCAGTTCGATTTTGATTTTCTCTTTAGTATTATCAACCCCAATAAAGTTAACGCCGATATCCTGCGCCTGCCAAAACGCGCTGCGATTAATTTTCACGATGCGCCGTTACCACGATACGCCGGTTTGCATGTCACCTCATGGGCATTGATCAATCAAGAAAACGCATTCGGTATCACTTGGCATAAAATGAGCGAAGAGTTTGATGCCGGTGAAATCTTCAAGCAAGTTGAGTTTCCCATTGATGACGACGAGACCGCTTTTAGCCTTAATGTAAAGTGTTTTCAGCACGGTGAGACACAGTTTGAAAGCCTCATTGCCGAATTGGCGCAGGGTGATATTAGCGGTGTAGCTCAAGACTTAAATTTACGTTCTTCGTTTCTATCCACTAAGCGACCTGACGCTGCCGGTATTATCGATTGGAATTTATCGAGTGAAGTGCTGGAAGCTACCGTTAGAGCGTTAAGCTATCAGCCTGATGCAAACCCAATCGGATCGGCGAAAGTTTTATTTGCTGATCAATATTATTTATTGCTAGAAGCCGCCGTTCTTAGCGATGTAAGTTCTGCTGAAGCTGGTGTAATACAAAGTATCTCTAACGATGGTATCGCTGTTTCCACTGGCACCTCGCAATTACTGATTAAATCACTATCAAGCCTCGACGGTACGCCAGTTGAAGTGAACTCACTGGTATCCGAGTGTGGATTAAAAGTTGGCGGTCAATTAACGCAATTCGATACTGCCCAGCGACAATTGATTCATGATTTGGATCACCGTTGCGGTAAAAGCGAAAAGTTTTGGCTGAAGCGATTAGAAACGCTGACACCTTATGCCTTGGCACAAGAGCTGTCGAATCCAGAATCAAAAATTGATAACCAAACGATTGCTGCATCGTTTGATCAATCGCTAGCGGCTCAACTGCAAGAAAAACTGCAATTGGATTTAAGCGATCAAGCTAGCGGTTCTCAAACCAATATAAATTTACTGTGTGCTTTATTCGCCTGCTTTTTAATGCGTACAATCGATAGTGCAGGCAGTGATGATGCTGTGCAGAGTTTTGATTTAGGCGTTGATGCCAATGCTGAGTTAGCCGCATCACCTTTGTTACAGGGTTTGTTTGCCTCGCGTTTACCCTTACGAGTTGCAGTCGATCAGCAAGCTACGGTTAAGGCCGGTTTGCAAGCAGTTATCAGCTCCTTAAACGAAGTTAATCGCAAAGGCGGTTATATTCGCGATTTGCCCGCGCGCGCAATAACGGCTGTATCAACTGTTTTACCGGTTGCCGTTGAAGCAACGGGTACAAACACTGCTGACTCTCAAGCAGATGTATTGACGCTACTGGTGTCAGATAGCGATGAAAAAATTCAATGGCGTTTTAATGCCGCCAGTTTAAGTGCAGAATCTGCCGCGCAAATTGATCGTTCTTTTGCAGTGTTTTTGCAGCAAGTATTAGCGAATGCAGATCAAAAATTAGCAGACATTGCCGTTATTGATAAACAAGAACAGCAACAGTTATTAGTTGATTGGAATAAAACCGATAAAGATTTTGATGCGCAGCAATGCATTCATCAATTATTTGAAAGCAATGCCGTGCAGCGTGCGAGTGAAATTGCTTTATCGTTTCGTGGTGATGAAATTACTTATGCCGAGTTAGATAATCGCGCTAATCAAGTCGCCAATGAGTTACAGCAGTTAGGCGCAAAACCGGATACGCGGATTGGTCTATTTGTTGGTCGATCAATCGAAATGATTATTGGCCTGTTAGGTATTTTAAAATCCGGCGCGGCTTATGTGCCTTTAGACCCAGCTTATCCTCGCGATCGTGTCGCTTTAATGATTGAAGATGCGAATGCGCCGATTTTAGTTACCGTAACAAAGCTAGCCAATGAGCTGCCAACTAATACTGCTCAAGTCGTGTGTTTAGACGAAGTAATTAATGATGAAGCCGCAGCAGCAACAGCTGTTTCGAGTGATGTTAGTTCCGATAATTTAGCCTATGTAATTTATACCTCAGGTTCTACCGGTAAGCCTAAGGGCGTTATGGTCGAGCATCGTAATGTGATTAACTTTTTTGCTGGCATGGACGATACGCTCTCCTATGATGGCAAGCCCGGTGTCTGGTTGGCAGTAACCAGCATTTCTTTTGATATTTCGGTACTGGAAATATTTTGGTCCTTAAGTCGTGGCTTTAAAGTTGTCATTCAAGAGGAAGATGCACGCACCTTAGCGCAAGATGCGGTATCCACCGTTGCTAGAAAAATGGATATCGGTCTGTTTTATTTCTCTAGTGATGCAGGCCCATCCGAGTCAGGGCCTAAAGATCGTTACAAATTATTGCTCGAAGGTGCTAAATACGCTGACAACCATGACTTCTCAACCGTATGGACACCTGAACGTCACTTTCATTTATTCGGTGGTTTATATCCTAATCCATCGGTGACCAGTGCAGCGATTGCTGCGGTCACTTCAAAAGTTGCGATTCGTGCAGGTAGTATTGTATTACCTCTGCATAATCCGGTACGAGTTGTTGAAGAATGGTCGGTGGTTGATAATATCTCCAACGGTCGGGTCGGTTTCTCATTTGCTTCGGGCTGGCATGCTAACGATTTTTCACTGTTGCCAGAGAATTTTCCGAACCGAAAACAATTAATGTATGACAATATCGAAGTCGTCCGAAAGTTATGGTCAGGTGAGTCGGTAACGATGAAAAATGGCGAAGGTAATGATTTCACTGCCAGAGTCTATCCCGAGCCAGTGCAAAAAACGCCGCCGATGTGGATAACCACAGCGGGTAATCCGGATAGTTTTAGAGCCGCAGGCGAGGGTGGTTTTAATGTTTTGACCAATCTACTGGGTCAAAGTATCGATGATATTAAAGAAAAAATTGCCGCCTATCGTGCGGGGCGTAAAGCCAAAGGTCATGCAGGTGAAGGTAACGTTTCCGTTATGGTGCATACCTTTGTTGGTGACGATGTTGAGAAGGTTCGTGAGATTGTGCGCGAACCCTTTTGCGAATATTTAAAAACCTCTTTTGACTTAGTAAAAATCGCGCCGTGGGCATTTCCGGCATTTCGTCAGCCATCAAAAAGCGCTGCGCAAGACGATAGTTTTGATGCAGGCAGTTTAACCGATGAAGATTTGGATGCATTACTCGAGCATGCCTTTGATCGCTATTTTGAAACTGCGGGTATTTTTGGTACACCTGCGAGTTGTATACCGCTGATTGATGATTTGAAACGCGCTGGCGTTGATGAGGTCGCTTGCTTAGTTGATTTTGGTGTAGACGATGAATTGGTACTGGATAGTCTCCAGCATTTGAATACCTTAAGACTGCTAGCAAATCCAGGCAATCTTTTAGACGTTGCTGATGATCAAAGTGATGAGGATTATTCGGTTGCTGCGCAAATGCGTCGACATCAAGTTACGCACTTTCAATGTACGCCTTCGATGGCGAGAATATTATCGTCTGATCCTGATACTTTACATGCTTGGCGCGGCGTTGAAAAAACCTTACTGGGTGGTGAAGCATTGCCCGCCGACTTAGCTGCAACGTTAGCTAGCAACTGTACTGGCGAAATTGTTAATGTCTATGGCCCAACCGAAACGACTATCTGGTCATCGTCTAGCAAGTTAACGGATGCGCAGGATATTACTATTGGTC
>CAJQQO010000191.1 GCA_905480475.1 uncultured Pseudomonadales bacterium
TGGCGAGCTTGTCGGCGTTAATGCCGGTGGTAACTACAAAGCCACCAACGTAGTCGGCAACGCCGCTTGCCTGTGGTGCAACAAAGTCGGCAATAGACAAATTGGCTTTGCCATTCGGTTTAGCCGTTTGCTGGCGAATATGATGTAGGCGAGTTAATTCTTCTGAGCGATTATCGTTGGTATAGAGCACAATATCATCGTCATTGATTTGATTGGCTGGCCAAAAACCAAATACCGCGCGGGCTTCAAGCAAGTTTTCATCGACTATGCGTTTTAACAGCGCTTGTGCATCGGCAAATAAGTTCGTTGCCGCTTCGCCCACTTTTTCATCACTAAGTATGCGCGGGTATTTACCGGCTAAATCCCAAGTAATAAAAAACGGCGTCCAATCAATGGATTCGATCAAGGTTTCGATAGGGTATTGCAATAACACTTGGGTATTGAGTTGCTTGGGTTTGGGCGCAGCGTAATCAGTCCAATCCAGCACGGCTTTATTGGCAATGGCTTTTTCATAGCTTAATGGCGCGGCTTTTGGTTTGCGATTGGCGTAACGCACGCGGACTTTTTCATAGTCCTCGCTGGTTGCTTGGACAAAGTTCGGTTTTAATTCGTCACTAATTAACTGGGTTGCAACGGCAACACTTCGCGATGCATCGGGCACATAAATCACCTGATCATTACTGTAGTGTTGATCGATCTTAACCGCGGTATGCGCCTTGGATGTGGTTGCGCCGCCGATAAGTAATGGCACATTAAAATCTTGCCGCTGCATTTCTTTAGCGACGTAAACCATTTCGTCTAGCGATGGTGTGATCAATCCACTCAAGCCAATAATATCGACATTTTCTTCGCGGGCTTTTTTAAGAATATCTTCACAGGCAACCATTACGCCCATATCGATCACTTCAAAGTTATTACACTGCAACACTACGCCAACAATATTTTTACCAATATCGTGAACGTCACCTTTTACGGTCGCCATTAAAATTTTGCCGTTAGCTTTTTGGCCTTCACTTTTTTCGGCTTCAATATAAGGTTGTAAGTAAGCTACCGCCTGTTTCATTACGCGGGCGCTTTTTACCACTTGCGGTAAAAACATTTTACCTTCGCCAAATAAGTCGCCAACCACATTCATGCCGTCCATTAGCGGGCCTTCGATCACCTGAATAGGGCGATCAAACAGTTGTCTGGCTTCTTCTGCGTCTTCTTCAATAAAGTTGTTAATGCCTTTAACTAAAGAGTATTCCAAGCGCTTGCCAACGGGTTCCTCGCGCCATGCCGGATTTTCATTTTTTTCTTTGCTGCTACCATCCCCTTTGTATTTGTCGGCAATATCCAGCAGTCTTTCGGTGCTATCATCGCGACGGTTGAGGATCACATCTTCAACTCGCTCGCGTAGCTCTTCGGGAAGGTCGTCATAAATAGCCAACTGGCCAGCGTTAACAATACCCATATCCATACCCGCTTTGATCGCGTGATATAAAAATACCGAGTGAATAGCTTCACGCACCGGGTTATTGCCGCGGAAAGAAAACGACACATTACTGACGCCGCCCGAAACCATGGCGTGCGGCAGGTTTTGTTTGATCCAGCGAGTTGCTTCAATAAAATCAACGGCATAGTTGTTGTGCTCATCTATACCAGTGGCTACTGCAAAAATATTCGGATCAAAAATAATATCTTGCGGATTAAAGCCGGCTTTATCTACCAGTACGCGATAAGATTCTTGGCAGATTTCTTTTTTGCGCTCAAAGGTATCGGCTTGACCTTGTTCATCAAAGGCCATAACAACTACGGCAGCACCGTAGCGTTTGCATAATGCGGCTTTTTCCAAAAATTCGGCTTCGCCTTCTTTCATGCTAATGGAGTTAACAATGGCTTTGCCTTGCACGCACTGCAAACCTATTTCGATCACCTCCCATTTGGATGAGTCGATCATAATGGGCACGCGACTGATTTCTGGTTCAGAGGCCACCAGATTTAAAAAGCGTTTCATTGCGGCATGCGCATCAAGCATGCCTTCGTCTAAATTGATATCGATAATTTGTGCGCCGTTTTCAACTTGCTCGCGGGCAACTTCCAAGGCGGTGTCGTAATCGTCGTCGATAATTAAACGTTTAAAACGCGCAGAGCCGGTGACGTTACAGCGTTCACCAACATTGACAAATAAACTGTCCTCATTAATATTAAATGGCTCAAGCCCGCTTAGGCGGCAAGCAACCTGCGGTGTCTTGATGGGTCTTGGTGCCGCTTTGCTTACCTGACTAATCGCTCGAATATGATCAGGTGTTGTTCCGCAGCATCCGCCGACGGCATTAAGAAAGCCACGCTCGGCAAAGTCTTTTAGCTCTTCGAGCATCTCTTCGGGGGTTTCATCGTACTCACCAAAAGCATTCGGTAAGCCGGCGTTAAAGTGGCCGCTAAAGTAACAGTTAGCATTGTTGGCTAGCTCTTCTGCAAAGGGGCGAATCTCTTTAAAGCGACGGCCGCAGTTAACGCCAACGATTAATGGCTCGGCATGGGCAATAGAGTTCCAAAATGCAGCGGGAGTTTGGCCCGATAATAAACGGCCACTCATATCCGGAAAGGTGACTGAAATCATTATCGGGCGGGTGCTTTCAGGAAAATCGGCAAAGAATTTTTTAACCGCAAAAATAGCCGCTTTGGCATTTAAGGTATCAAAGATAGTTTCTATCAGGATGATATCCACATCGCCTTCAACCAGTTTTTCAGTCGCGTCGTAATAGTCGCTCACTAAATCATTGAAATAAATATTTCTGGCGGCAGGGTTGTTTACATCCGGCGAAATAGAGGCGGTGCGCGGAGTAGGTCCAAGCACGCCGGCAACAAAGCGCGGTTTGTCCGGATTCTCTGCGGTGTATTGATCAGCGACTTCACGGGCGAGTTTTGCACCGGCTAAATTAATTTCGCCTGCAACTGACTCCAGCGTATAGTCACCTTGCGCAACCTGCGTGCCGTTAAAGGTATTCGTCTCAAGAATATCCGCGCCAGCATCTAAGTAGGCGCAGTGAATTTCGCGAATAACATCGGGCTTGGTTAGACAGAGTAGGTCGTTATTACCTTTAAGATCTTTTGCGAAATCGGCAAAGCGCTCGCCGCGATAATCGGCTTCTTGTAAATCATAAGTCTGGATCATTGACCCCATAGCACCATCAATAATCAGTATTCGCTCTTTTAGCGCCTGATGGAGTTGCTCCAAGCGCTGGCTGCTTGCCGCGGTATTGGGTGATGGCTTAGCTGTAGTCGATGATTGAGTTGTCATTTGTGTAGATTAACGCCTTGTTTAAGTGACCAGTGCCGGTGTTTTTGGCGACCTGTTAGCTAGTTGTTATAGAAATATCAGTTAAATGTTAAGTTGCTGAGGTTTAAACGGCAGACCGCAGGACAGTTTAACAAATTCTTATGTGCAAATAGCGGGTTTGTGATTATTTAGGTCTGATTATTTAGCGAGTGAGCGTTGCTAAGACTAATGTTTGTTGCAGTATTTTACCTAGAGCCGTGGTCAGATTGTTGTAATCGCTGTCATCTCGCACAATGGCTCAGATTCCATTAGAATAGCGGCTATCACTTTAGAGGTTTGATTCATGTCAGAAACACCCGAAAACACGCCAGTTGATGCAGCCGCAGATGGGCAGGCAGATATTGTTGAAATCGATTTGTCCGAATCCGCGCAGGAGTATCTGAAAGGCTTACTCGAGAAGCAAGAAGATGATGTGGTGGGCATTCGTATTTTTGTTAATGATCCCGGTACTACCAAGGCCGAGACTTGTATTGCCTATGGTCGCGCTGATGATATTAGTGATGACAGCATTATTCGTGAATATCAGGGTTTTACCGCTTATTTTGACGCTAAAAGCTGGTCGTATCTAGAAGATGCCAAGGTGGATTATGCCTCCGATCGTATGGGTGGGCAGCTTACGATCAAAGCACCTAACTCAAAAATGCCCAAAGTCAGCGACGATAGCCCCTTGGAAGATCGCATTAAATATCTGCTATATACCGAGATCAATCCGTCTTTGGCCTCACATGGTGGTGAAGTCTCTTTGATGAAGTTAGATGATGAAAACTATGCGATTCTGCAGTTTGGTGGTGGTTGTCAGGGTTGTGGTGCTGTTGAGGCTACGTTGAAAGATGGTGTTGAGAAAACCTTAATGGAAAACCTGCCAGAATTGGCCGGTGTTAAGGATATGACCGATCATACTGATAAGACTAATGCCTATTATTAGGCTCATTTAGCGATAAATTTATTGGCAAGTTAATCGGCCAATAAATCGAGAACAAAATAAAGGCTGCTTTTAAAGCAGCCTTTATTATAGCGCTCAGCTTACGGAAGTAAGTGTTGAACTGCATCGCGCTCTTCAGTTAACTCTTGCTCGGAAGCATCCAGTTTTTGCTGGCTAAAGGCGTCAATCTCAAGACCTTGAACAATTTCCCAGTCGCCGTTTGAGCAAGTAACAGGGAAAGAGTAAATCAAGCCTTCGGCAACGCCGTAGCTACCATCACTATAGATTCCCATGCTAACCCAGTCATTGGCATCACTACCCAAAGCCCAAGTACGCATATGATCAATAGCGGCATTAGCGGCTGAAGCAGCGCTGGAAGCACCTCGCGCGGCAATAATCGCTGCGCCACGTTGCTGTACTTCAGGAATAAAAGTGTTTTCTAACCAGTCTTGCTCAACCAGATCGCTGGCCGTTTTGCCGTTAACCTTAGCGTGGAACAAATCCGGGTACTGAGTCGCCGAGTGATTCCCCCAAATAGTCATATGGGTCACAGCCGTTACCGCGTTTCCGGTTTTTTGCGCGATTTGGGTTTTGGCACGGTTATGATCCAGACGGGTCATCGCGGTAAAGTTGCGTGGGTTGATATCCGGCGCATTGCGCTGGGCGATAAGCGCATTGGTATTAGCTGGGTTGCCCACCACTAAAACTTTAATATCACGGCTGGCAACCGCATTGATCGCCTTACCTTGAGCCGAGAAAATGGCCGCATTGGCTTCTAACAAATCTTTTCGCTCCATTCCCGGGCCGCGAGGACGCGCGCCAACGAGTAGGGCGTAGTCGGTATCTTTAAAGGCAACGTTTGCGTCATCGGTGCAAACAATCGCCTCAAGCAATGGGAATGCACAGTCGTCTAGCTCCATTGCAACGCCTTTAAGGGCATCTAAAGCTGGAGTGATTTCAAGCATTTGCAGGATTATGGGCTGATCTTGACCCAACATAGCACCGGAGGCGATACGGAATAATAGGCCATAACTAATTTGTCCGGCAGCGCCGGTAACTGTGACTCTAACAGCTGGTTTCATTGTGTGTTTCCTGTTGGGTTTCCTGAGGCGTAGCCAGTAAGTATTGGCTATACGCTTTGCTTTGATACGGATGGTGACGTCTTAAACCGTTTAACAAGCTAAACGGTTTAACAGCAGCCGATATTTCAGGGGCGCATTCTAAGCTCCGACTGGCTTAAAAGCTATAACGTTGCGTTAATACCGCGCTATAAATCGGGCTTGATTGCTTAATCGAAGCTTAATGTAACTGGTGGACTTTGGATTTTGCCTAATTTAGCCCATTTGCTGGGCTGGAGATCGCGGCTGAATCCCGTACAATGCGCGCAAATAGCCGGTACAAAGCTAGCGCCAAGCAGGTCAGCTTGAAACCGACAGTGCCGAACAATACCATTCTTTCCACAGAACATGCCGAAACAGATCATGCAAGAAAACTCCGATAAGCTCGAATCGATATTTCAGGCAAGTACTGAAAATTATCATCCACCTGTTTTAGAAAACGATCTGGAATCGGTTCCGGCTGAGCGTAAATCGGCAGCTGCTGAGGATACTACTAGTACGGGCACTACTGATAAAAATGGCACGGCGGATTTAAGCCGCAAGCAGCGCACCGAGTTTAATAAATTGCAAAAGCGGCTGCGTCGTAATGTGGGTAAGGCGATCGAAGATTTTAATATGATCGAAGCCGGCGACAAAATAATGGTCTGTGTGTCTGGTGGTAAAGATTCTTACGGAATGTTGGATATTTTGCTTAATCTGCAGCAAAGCGCACCTATCGATTTTGAATTGATCGCGGTTAATCTGGATCAAAAACAACCAGGATATCCTGAAGAGGTTTTACCTGCTTACTTAAGTGAGTTAGGTGTGCCGTATCATATTCTTGAAAAAGATACCTATAGCATTGTGAAGTCGGTAATTCCCGAAGGTAAAACCACTTGCGGGTTATGCTCTCGATTAAGACGCGGCAATTTGTACGGCTTTGCAGAAGAAATTGGCGCTAACAAAATTGCGCTGGGGCATCATCGCGATGACATTATTGAAACGTTATTTTTAAATATGTTTTACGGTGGTGCATTAAAAGCAATGCCACCTAAACTATTAAGCGATGACAAGCGCAATATTGTTATTCGCCCCTTAGCGTATTGCAAAGAGAGCGATTTGCTTCGCTATGCTGAGCATAAATCCTTTCCCATCATTCCCTGTAATTTATGTGGTTCGCAAGACAACCTACAACGACAGGCAATTAAAGCCATGTTGCAATCGTGGCACAAGCAGTATCCCGGCCGAATCGAGAGTATATTTGGTGCGATTAGCAATGTTGCTCCCTCACAGTTAGCCGACGATAGCTTGTTTGATTTTAGCGGCCTACAGATTGATCGATCCTTGGGAGTGATTGATACTATTAATGTCGGTTAGTAATAGCGAGCAAGCGCTTAAAGCGCATAACAATCACGCCTCTACCGTTGTTTGAATTAACCAGCTGTAACCCGCCAATCCCGCTAGTAATTGAATCTTCTCTCAACTCTCGCTAGTCTAGCGATCGAGTTTTAAAACTAAGGCCGGTCGATAATTATGGGTTTTAAACTGCTTATTAGGCAGTTGTCCAATCACGATAAAACTTGTCGGCACAGTAATAAAAAAGCCTTAGATCAATCGCTATTGATAGGCGCAATTGATAAACGCAACTGATAATAAAATATCGCGGAGAAAATTTATGTCGACCAAACAATCCCTGCATGCTACAAAAACCGATGGTGAAAATATTGAAACGCTAAAACGTATTTGCCCAACCTGCGAGGCCTGTTGCGGTTTGGTGATGAAGGTCGATCGCGATGCGCAAAAAATTATTTCTATTCAAGGTGATCCGGACGATCATCGCTCGCGCGGTTATGTTTGCGCAAAATCGCAGGCCTTTAATTATATTTACGAAGATACCGAGCGCTTGCGTCATCCAGTGAAAAAAACCGCCGACGGTTGGCAAGAAATTTCATGGGATGAAGCCTTTGACACCATCGCCGAAAAGTTTACTGAAATTAGAGATAAGCATGGCAAAGACGCACTGTCATTGTATGTCGGCAATCCCTTGGGTCATGATTTTGCCGCCGGTATTTATTTGCAATCACTAATGGCATCGGTGGGTACTGAACGATTTTTCTCAGCCGGCACGGTTGATCAGCATCCACAGCAATTAGTCTGCTGGGGTTTAATTGGTCACGAGTGGTTATTCCCTGTGCCCGATATGGATCGGACCGATATGATGATTTGCATGGGCGCCAACCCGGTGGTCTCGCAAGGCAGCATTTTAGGTACGCCGGATGTTAAGCGTGCGATGAAAGCGATTCAGGATCGCGGTGGCAAATGCGTGGTTATCGATCCGCGCCGAACAGAAACAGCGGATGCCGCCGATCAACATATATTTATAAAACCGGGTACCGATGCTTATTTTTTAATGGCCTTTGCTCAGGTCTTGTTTGAAGAGCAGG
>CAJQQO010000192.1 GCA_905480475.1 uncultured Pseudomonadales bacterium
ACTGGCCATACCGCATAACGGAAACGTTAGTAACGGTCGTATGTTTACGCTAAAAGATTCTGACGGTAATGCGTTTGATAAAGCCTACACCCAATCACGTCAGCGCTGGGAACCACTTGTTGAAGTTACACAAATTAAGGGCGATGGGGAAACGCATCCGTTCCTATCACCCGATGATGAATTTGCCGATTTTGAAAACTGGGACAAGGGCAATTTAAACCCCTTTGGTCAATACCCAAAAACCAATGATATGTTGCAGTATGAATATGCGCGCTCGGCTTTAAAGCTAGGTTTAGAAGCGCAACGTCAAACCGGCGTAAACCCTTATAAATTTGGAATGATTGGCAGTACTGATGCACATACTTCATTAGCTACCGGTGAAGAGAATAATTTTTGGGGTAAGGCCTCGGCGATTGAACCGGGTGCCGAACGTTCCAGCTCGCAGTTTTTTCCATCGGTCAATAAAAATGGCATTGCCACTTATTCATGGGAGCAAGTCGCCAGTGGTTACGCCGCAGTTTGGGCGCATGACAATACTCGCGAAGCCATTTTTGATGCAATGAAGCGCAAAGAAGTTTACGCAACCACGGGCTCAAGAATCAGTGTGCGATTTTTTGGTGGCTGGGACTATAAAGATGACGATGCGTTTAAACCCGATAACGCGAGAATTGGTTATGCCGGTGGTGTACCAATGGGCGGCGATCTACCAGCAAATGCGATGGACAGCGATAAAGCGCCGCGCTTTTTAGTAATAGCATTAAAAGATATTGACGGTGCCAATCTGGACAGGATTCAAATCATTAAGGGCTGGCAAGATAAGCAAGGTGAGCTGCATGAAAAGGTTTATAACGTAGCGGTATCGAGCGAGCGCAAGTTGCGTGGTAATAAAGTTAAAGCGGTTAAATCGACGGTGGATTTGGAGACGGTCACTTATACCAATACGGTTGGTGAAGCGCAGCTAGCCACTGTTTGGCAAGATCCGGATTTTGATCCTACGCAGTCTGCGTTTTATTATGCGCGCGTGTTGGAGATTCCTACGCCGCGTTGGACTGAGTATGATCGCTTGAAGTTTGGCTATGAAGTGCCGGAGGATGCGCCTAGGGAGATTCAGGATAGAGCGTATACTTCGCCCATTTGGTATACGCCGTAACGGCGGCGATTTATAAGATTCAGTTTTTTTAGTAGCTATTTTAAGCTACCACATTGGTTAAAAACAAAAAAGAGAATCTCGGATGAGTTTACTAAAACGCAGCCGCAGGGCTAAGTTTTACTTCTCTTCCATAAAAAGCGCTTGCTGCTGAACGCAGTGAAGTGTTGAAGCCACCTAGCTTCTTGCTAAAATTTACTACCAAATCTCTGAGAGACGTGGTCCTCCACCCCGGAATGCTGTTTCGCTAGTGATCAAACTGCGTGCTCAGTTTACGGCGTTTTTGCCTACTTTTTTCGCTGTTGGAAAAAGTAGGTCGCTGTCGGGCGACTCCCGACAATCCTTCGACTCTAACAACAATTAAAAAACTAACTGACCAGTAGCTGCGTCGCACCGCTAACTTCTAGTCCGGACTTCTATTTGTTTTTTGATATGGCTGATATCAAAGATCGGAATAAATAATTTGAGTTGTCTCTAGCGATAAAGATTAACTTCAAAACCGTCGGTGGTGGACCGACAGCCTGTGAATTTTTGCTGCAGAAAAAAGTCACCAGAATTGCCGTAAACTTACGGACGTTTAATCGCCGAAGGTTACAGGGTTCCGAGTTAGCCGTATCACGACTCTGAGAGAGTTCGGTAGTGAATGCGTTACTAACGACAGAGATGTGATGACGCTAGCAGAACAACTGCAACAAGAAGACAGGAATGAAGGTAAACTGGAAGGCATACAAGAGAACACGAAAGAAATTGCCATCAAGCTATTAGATGAAGGTTCTGAAATCGCTTTTGTTCATAAAATTACTGGTTTATCGATTAAGAAAATCGAAGCGCTAAAAAACAATAACAGATAAAATACGAATCAATATATACTACAAATAAAGCGCTTTAAGCTAGAAAATAAAAAATAGACTCAAAAAAAAAGCCCCGCAATATGCAGGGCTTTAATCCAGATCAAAATCACACTAGGGTTTATCAGCACTCACAACCCACATCGCGAAGAACTGCGCTCCACCACCATAGGCATGACCTAAAGCCGTTTTAGCACCTTCAACCTGATGCGCATCAGCTGTGCCACGAACTTGTCTGGCCGCTTCTGCAAAACGAATCATACCCGAGGCACCAATCGCGTTTGATGAAAGTACACCACCCGAACAGTTCCAAGGAATATCGCCGCCTTCATCCAAAGACGTTGCACCGCTCATAGTGACTTCCCAACCTTTGCCTTCTTCAGCAAAACCTAGGTTCTCTAACCACATTGGCTCGTACCATGAAAACGGTACGTAAACCTCGGCACAATCAAAATCTTTACGCGGATCTTTAATACCGGCTTGAGCATAAACATCTTTTGCACAGTCACGACCAGCAACTGGACTAACCTGCTCGCGCCCCGCATACATGGTTGGCTCGGAACGCATCGCCACACCACGAATCCATGCGGGTTTATTCGGCGATTCATTGACAAGGTCTTCGTGCGCAATAACCATCGCACAGGCACCATCCGATGACGGACAGGATTCCAAAAAGCGTAACGGATCCCAAAGCATTGGCGAAGCTTCTACCATCTCTTCACTAATATCCGGAATCTGCAAATGCGCTAAGGGGTTTTTTAATGCATGCAGACGATCTTTTGTCGCCACTTTTATTCCAACGTTATACGGCGCATCAGAACGACGAATATATTCACGAATCAATGGCGCAAAGAAACCACCAGCACCGGCATTTAAATGCGGTGAAAATGGTTGCGGGTTTGACAATGCCCACATCGCATTGGATTCGGATTGCTTTTCAAAAGTCACGGTTAACACACGTTTGAATACACCACTTTGTACATGCGATGCCGCAACGATAGCAGTAGAACCGCCAACCGAACCAGCAGTATGTACACGTATCATTGGTTTGCCGTTACAGCCAAGTGCATCTGTTAAATACAGCTCGGGCATAATAACGCCTTCAAACATATCAGGTGCTTTGCCTAGCACTACTGCATCAATATCATCCCAACTTAAATCTGCATCGTCTAAGGCGTTTTGCGCCGCTTCACGTACCAGACCTGCAATGGAAACATCGATGCGTTTGGTTTGGTATTTGGTTTGCCCAATACCGACTACTGCCGCTAATTCAGCCATTATTCGCTCCCCTCCAATACCAGTACCATATTTTGCTGTAAACACGGGCCGCTAGTTGCATGCGCGACTCCACGTTTGCATTCACCACTGATGATTCGCTTGGCGACTTCACCTATTCGCGATAATCCCGATGCCATTAATAAATGCCCGGCTAATACACCACCGGATGGATTGATTTCCACATCGTCATCAAGACCTAATGCCCGTTTAACAATAATTTCCTGATGACTAAACGGCGCATAAATTTCTGCCACATCAACTTTGCCATTGTGAACACCGGCTTTCTCGGCAGCAATTTCACACGACGGTGAACGCTTAAGATCACGCAAAGTGACATGATGAGTTTCGATACGATGATCAATACCTTTAATAACCGCGTAAGGCTTACCTAACTCTTTGGCTTTTTCTATCGTACAAATAACCATCGCCGATGCGCCGTCAGAAACTGGGCAGCAATCGTGCTTACGCAATGGCGATACCGTTTTCGGTTCTGCAAGCAATTGCTCAACCGTATGATCACCACTTAACTGCGAATGCGGATTATTTTTTGCATTAGCTCGTGAGCGCACAACCACTTCTGCCATATCGGCTTCGCTGGCTTCACCACTTTCTAATAAACTACGCGCTTGCATGGCTGCAAGACTAATCGTATCCACCGCAAGTGGCGCTAAGTAATAAGGATCAAGCTGCAGTGATAACACATTACTTAACTGACCTGGCGAAGATTTACCAAAACCATAAATCAAGGCGCTCTCT
>CAJQQO010000193.1 GCA_905480475.1 uncultured Pseudomonadales bacterium
AAGCACTATATCAAGGTGGGGCGGAAGGATATAACCATTACCTGTCGACAGTTGGCGTCCATGCGCTACCCGATAAAGCCTGCGCGGGTAAAAACTGGGTCAAGTCTGTATCGACAATTGATGTAAAACGTATTTCGCGAATTGATATCTTCCTAGATTATTTAAAACCGATTATTGTTGCGGCGGCACCGCCCTCAACAAAACAGGCATCGACAAGCGCTAGCAAAAACCAGCTTGCTGATGAGAAAGGTATTGCGCTGGCGGTAAACGATTTTCTTGAAAAGCCAAAAGAGGGCGGAAGCAACGCCATTGCATTGGGTAGTGAAGCGACCGAATCTGGCGCAGGTATGTTGTTAGCTAATCCTCATGTGTCATGGAATGAAAAGTTTTTAAGGTTTTACCCTATGCATCATACGATTCCTGGCAAGCTGGATATTGTTGGCGCTAATATGATTGGTCGCCCGCGGGTGGGTTTTGGCGCGACAAAAGATATTGCTTGGTCTAATACGGTTTCAACAGCAAAGCGTATGACCTTTTATCGACTGAATTTAGTTGCTGGCAAAGCCGATCACTATATTTTTGATGGCAAAGAATACGCGATGCAAGAAGAGCAGGTAACGGTTTCAGTGCTTGCTGAAAACGGGGAGTATGAACAAAAAAGCCATCGTTTTTATTCAACGCATTTTGGAGCCATGTTGGTTAAGAGCGAATTTTTTGATTGGAACGAAGAGCATGCTTTTGCAGTAAAAACGATTGATGTTGGTTGGCGTGCCGAGCTTTCAGCTTTTGAACAATATAAAGCTAAGAGTGTTCAAGAGTTAAAAGCGATCCATGATAAATATCAGTTTATGACCGTCAACCTGATTGCCGCTGATCGCAATGGCGAGGTGTTATACGCAGAGCCTGGCCCGGTTCCGTATATTAGCGATGCGCAAATGGTAGATTGTTCTATTTTATATGGCGCTGCTTTTGATGGCTCGCGCTCAGAGTGTCAGTGGGCTGACGATCGTAATGCGGTTGAGCCCGGTATTTATGGCCCTGAGCATATGCCATTTCTATTTAGACAAGATTATGTCACCAACTCTAACGATAGTTATTGGTTGGCGAATCCCGAACAACCGATAAATGATCAATACCCTGAAATCATTGGCAACAACAAAAGCGAGCGTACATTACGCACGCGCTCTGGTTTGTCTATGTTGCAGCGATTATTGCAAGTGTCTCAGGTTTCAGATGGGCGAATAGAATTAGCTGAGCTTCAGCAATTAATGTATTCCAACGAAAACTATGCGGGGCAAATGATTAGAGATGATTTAGTCCAACTTTGCCGCGATGCGCCTACGGTTGCACTAGAGGCAACAGATACGTCCAAAGCGATAACGGTTGACTTAAGCGACGCTTGCAATATTTTGGCCGAGTGGGATTTACACTCAAACCTTGATAGTAAAGGTTCGCATTTATTTAGAGAGTTTTTAGCCGCACTCAATGAGTATAAATTTACACGCTATTTGCCTAAGTCTTTAAAAGCGAAAGTGGCTTTTGATATTAATGATCCTGTTAATACCCCCAATGGTTTGGATTTGGATAATAACGCCGTGGCTTTAACAGGCTTAGCCAAAGCCATTATTCGATTAAACGAGGCTGGGTTGGATTTGGATGCGCCTTTAGCGGAAGTGCAATACGTTCTACGAAATGAAAAGCTTATCCCTATTCATGGCGGTCAAGAGATTGAGGGTGTATTTAATAAAATTGAGTCTGATTTTGTTGCTCAGAAGGGCTACCCTGAGGTTTCACGTTGGAGTAGCAGTTGGATAATGGCAACTGACTTTAGCAAGAAGTGGCCAGAGGTTAAGGGTTTGTTAACTTATTCAATTTCGCTTAATCCAGAATCACCTTATTATTCTGACCAAACAGAAATGTTTTCTCAAAAACAGTGGCTGGATATTCCATTTAGTGCCGAAGACGTAAAGGCTGCGGCGATTAGACATTATAGGGTTCAATCACGATAAAAAATTAAGCGAGTAGTTGTCGAGTAAATAGCACAAACTAAACGTTATCACATTAATTACGCGGTAAGTTGGCATGGCAGATTTTGCATTAACAAAAAATAACAAGCAGGCAATGCTTTTGTCTGTGGAGAGTGTGCGAGCAGCGTTGGAGCAGCGTGGTTATATTGCCAGCACCGCAATTGCTACAGCGGTTTACGTGGCGCATCATTTGCAAAAGCCGATATTGATTGAAGGGCCGGCGGGAGTGGGTAAAACCGAATTAGCAAAAGCGATGTCGGCCTGTTTGCAGCAAGAGTTGGTGCGCCTGCAATGTTATGAAGGTTTAGATGAGTCCAAAGCACTATATGAATGGAAGTACGGTAAGCAATTGTTATACACCCAAATGCTAAAAGAAAAGCTGGGTGATGAATTGCAGTCGGCTAAGGGCATGCATGAGTCAATGCAGCGCTTGCATAATATGAGTGATGAGTTTTATGCCGAGGAGTTTTTGCAGCCACGGCCATTGCTACAGGCGCTTACACACGAAGATGGCGCGGTATTGTTAATTGATGAGATCGATAAGGCCGATTACGAGTTTGAATCCTTATTGCTAGAGGTATTGTCGGATTATCAAGTCACCGTGCCTGAGCTGGGTACAGTATCCGCCAAGTCGATACCCTTGGTATTTTTAACCAGCAACAATACCCGTGAACTTAGCGATGCATTAAAGCGTCGTTGTCTGCATCTATATATAGACTTTCCCGGTGCGGATTTGGAACTGCGTATTGTTAATAGTCGCGTACCGGATATTTCTGAGACCTTATCAAAATCCTTAGTCAATTTTGTGCAATCGCTTCGTAAGATTGATCTAAAAAAAGCGCCTTCAATTAGTGAAACAATCGACTGGGCTAATGCTTTATTGCTATTACATGCTGATCAACTCGATAGAGCAATGGTAGAGTCAACACTTAATGTCTTATTAAAATTTCAAGACGATATCGCATTGGTAAGCAGTGACTTGCCAGCGCTATTGGCAAAGAATAATACAAGGCATTAAAGCCCTGTTATGGAAGATGTGCTGATCCGTTTTATCAATACTTTGCGTAATGCTGAGGTGGCGGTATCAACTGCCGAATCGATTGATGCGGTTAACACTGTTGCATTAGTGGGTTATGATCAGCGTCAGTTATTGCATGACAGCTTATCGATGGTGTTAGCAAAAAGTGAACTGGATAAACAGCGCTTTGATCAATGTTTTGCACAGTTTTTTAGGCTTGATCCATTTCAGTGGAATGATGAAACGAGTGATGAAAACGCTACTGATCAGGTAATAGATAACGCTGAGGCGCTTGACCAGCCTGTAAATGATAAATCGAATTTAGATTCTGAAACTGAAAACGAGCAAGACGCATTAGCAGCCGATGATCTTGCCTCTGGGCTTGCAGCAATGGATATTGAAATGTCCGTTGGCGCATCGGCAAATAATTCTGCTAGT
>CAJQQO010000194.1 GCA_905480475.1 uncultured Pseudomonadales bacterium
GCGAATCGGTAGAGCAACATGCTAAGTCGACATTGGCTGCGCAACAATCGACCTTAAGTCAGTTGGTGGTATCGATCATTGATCCCTTAGCCGAGCAGCGCGACGCTTTACAAAAAGTATTAACCCGTTTGGTTGCGGCAATTGCCGAGCGGGTTTGTTATCGAGAGCTGCTCAGTGATAGCAGCAGTATTTTAACCGTGGTAAGCGAATCGATTGATGCACTACCTATCGGCGAATCCAATATCAAAATATTTTTAAATCCGGATGATTTAACGATTATTCAATCGCTACCGGACTTTGTCCAAGACAACTGGCCCTTAGCTGCTGACCCACAATTGCAAATCGGTGATTGCCGGGTTGAGAGTGATCATAGTCTGGTAGATTTTACTCGCTCATCGCGCTTGCAAACCATTCTTGATGAAACCTTTTCACTTGAAGAGCAGCGGTAATGCTGGCGTATTTTGAAACTTGTTTGGCGCGCGGCGTCAAAGCTGTCGACGCAAAAGCCGTTGGTTATATCACCCGTATCGTTGGCTTAACGCTTGAAGCGCGGGGTATTAATCTTGCCTTAGGAGGGCGTTGCATAGTCGGTGATATTGATAGCAGCAGCAATGACAATATGGATGACGCCCCTGGAGATACACTTGAAGCTGCCAATAAAAATACCCATTCCCGTTACGATAACAAACAATCATGCTTTGAGGTTGAAGTGGTTGGCTTCGATTCTGAAGTGACATATTTAATGCCCTTGCGACCTATTGCATCGGTAAAACCCGGTGCCAGAGTGACACCGATTAATAGCAGCGAGGAAGTCCCGGCGGGCAATAACTTATTAGGTCGAGTAATTGATGGCACAGGAAAACCGCTGGATAGTAAAGGGCCGCTAGGTCATTGCGATAAAATTAAGTTTCATCCGGACGCGATTAATCCGCTATTACGCAAACCGATTAGTGAGCCGCTTGATGTAGGTGTTAGATCCGTCAACGCCTCGTTAACGATTGGCTGTGGCCAAAGGGTTGGTTTATTTGCTGGCAGTGGCGTGGGTAAAAGTGTACTGTTAGGAATGATGACGCGCTTTACCGAAGCCGAAGTTGTTGTAGTTGCTTTAGTCGGTGAGCGCGGTCGAGAAGTTCGCGAGTTTGTTGAAACTAATCTTGGCAATGAAGGCATGGCAAAAACGATTGTCGTTGCTGCGCCGGCTGATGAAACACCGGTTATGCGATTGCGCGCAGGTATGTACGCGGCCAGATTATCCGAATATTTTCGTGATCAAGGGAAGCGGACTTTATTATTATTTGATTCGCTAACCCGTTATGCGCAAGCACAGCGTGAAATTGCCTTGGCCACTGGCGAGCCTCCAGCCACGCGCGGTTATCCACCTTCAGTATTTGCTCGCTTACCGCAATTGGTTGAGCGTGCTGGTAATGGTGTAGGTGATGGCGGATCGGTGACTGCTTTCTACACGGTATTAGTAGAAGGTGATGATTTAAGTGATCCGGTTGCCGATGCGGCGCGGGCAATTCTTGACGGGCATATCGTATTATCTCGCGATATTGCCGGGCAGGGGATTTATCCTGCGATAGATATTCAAGCGTCGATTAGTCGATCAATGACGGCTATCGTTGAAGCGCCGCATCTAATGGCGGCCAATCAAGTTAAACAATTGTATTCACGTTATGAGCAAAGCAAAGATTTGATTAGCGTGGGTGCCTATACCGCTGGTGTTGATCCAATCACCGATTTGGCGATAGAGCGACAGCCACAGATTCAGGCCTTTTTATCACAAAGCCTGGATGAAGCGGTTAATATGCAAGACAGTGTGCGTGATTTAATGTCGATACTGGAAACCAAGGATCAAGCTCAAGCCGGTCAAAATCAAGTAGATCAAAGTAATCCTACTACTGTTTTTCAAGGCGGTAGGAATAATCAAGGCGCAACGATAGTGCAAGACGAAACGATAGAGCAAAATAATGTCAATGGAGGCGCTTCCATTGCCAATCGCTAAGTCAAAACGTTTGCAAGTGGTTGCCCGTTTGGCCCAATTACGTGAGCAGCAGCAATTAATTCGTCTGCAACAAACGCATAGCCATCGCAAGCAGCAACGTGATTCATTAAATCAACTACAAGAATATCAAGATGAATATTCGCGTAACGGAATAAGCCTTGGAAAGGATGATGCCTCAGTTGATGCAACGCCATCCTATAGTGTTAGCGACTTAAAAAACTTTAGTCGTTTTATGAATGACTTGTCGGTTGCTACCCAAATACAGCAACAACAGCTGGGTGCCGCTGAAGAGGTTTGTCAGAATAATGAGGCGCATTGGGCGCAATTACATGCACGACATAAGCGATTGCAGGAGCTGGTGGAAAGTAATCGAGAGCAAGAGCAACAACAGGCCGAGACGCTCGCTGATCGCGAAAATGATGATCGCTGGAATGACTTACAACAAGCGCAAAAGTAGTGTCAGTCTGCTTTTGAGCGCAGCGCCGCTGAAAAATTGTTGCTGTTTAATAGCCGCAAAGTTGGCGTCAAATATCACCCTCGCTAACAAAACAATCCATTCACCGCCGTGTATCCCCCAAGTTAAACGGTGATCTAGCCCACGCCAGTATTAAAAATTCGCTAATTTCCTCTAAATTGCGTGCAAGTTATCTGGCGTAGTTGGCAATTTAAGCTAATCTGGAGTGTGGACAAGCTATAACCATGATTATTTGAACGGAGTGAGATTGGCTTAGCGCCGAAATTTTAGACCATAATCCTTAGGGGTTTTGCTCAAACCGTTCAACACAATATTGTAAGCCGGAGTATGTACATGCCTATCTCAGCCAAGCTGTCAGATGCGGATGACGAATTAATCATTAACGTTGAAGGACGTTTTGATTTCAGTGCTCATCAGGAGTTTCGTAGCGCCTACGAAGACCTCGCGCGTCCACCGCAGCATTATGCCGTTGATATGACTGAAACCACTTATCTCGATAGCTCTGCGTTGGGTATGTTGTTGCTGCTTAGAGATCATGCTGGTGGAGATCATGCATCAATCAAAATTATCAATTGTAATGATGATGTGCGCAAAATCTTGGTGATATCCAACTTTGGTCGTCTATTTACTATCCAATAATTTCCCGTCTGGGCTTGCCTTAAACGTTTCTAGTAAACAGCAGCAAGCCCGGTCGATACTTTCCGTATTTACTTCCGCGCAACTCGTTAAACTTCCATTATAAAAATTCTTTGTCAGTAGACTATTATTAATAAGTCCACTGGGCAGATAGCTATCCAGCGATATTTAAGTCCAGCTATGTTCAAGCTCAGAAGATATATTGTCGATAAAAAATTGGCCGCAAAATAATTGTCTTAAAACCGATTTACACCCTATAGAGAAATCTTTGTGAAAGCATTAGTGAATTCAGATCCAAGTGCAAAAAATGCTGGCGTTAATCCATCGCAGCTTAAGGTATTTTTATTGGCCGCAGAAAATAGTAGTAAAGCCTGCGTGATTGATTTGCTGGATGCCGCTTATTATCAAGTGCAACAATTATCCTGTATTGACGATATCGTGGAGCAGAATAACAGTACAGACGAGGGGCGTTCATTTGTTCAAGCCGATATTGTATTACTGTGCGCCGATTTAATTGCGTCCGCACCTAGCGAACATATTAGTTTATTGTTAACACTATTAGGTGATCGATACGCGCCGGTTATTTTAATAGCTGATGCCAATAATAATGATGTATTGATTGAAGCGATGGCCGCCGGTGCGCATGATTATATTACGCTGCCTATTGCCGCCTCATTGCTAGAGGCAAAAATCAAAGCGCAAATGCGTATTAGCGAAATGCAGCAAGTGGTACATAAACAAAACCGTCAAATAGTAGAGCATCATGATCACTTAATGCTAGAGCAGCAGCTAGCGAAAGAAGTGTTTAATAAAGTTGCCCAAGATAACAATGTAGCAATGCAGAATATTAAGCATTGGCTATCGCCAATTGCGGTATTCAATGGCGACGTTTTATTGGCTGCACCCACACCGAATGGTGGTTTGATGGTGCTGCTCGGTGATTTTACCGGTCACGGTTTGGCCGCAGCGATTGGCGCTATTCCATTAGCCTCTACTTTTTATAGCATGGTAGAAAAAGGTTTTACCATGCAAGATATTATTAAGGAATTAAACAGTAAGCTGTATGGTATTTTACCGGTCAGTGTTTTTTGTTGTGCCAGCATGGCGCAGTTTAATTTTGAACAAGGTGTTGTTGATATATGGAACGCCGGTTTGCCCGATTGTTATATTCTCAGACAAGATTCCTCAGAGGTTGAAGTGGTTAGTTCTAACGCTTTAGCTTTGGGGATTGTTGGCGGCGGTAGTTACGACGCTAGACCCACACGTTTTAATATGGCCAGCGGTGATCGGCTGTACTTTTTATCCGACGGTGTATTAGAGGCAACAGCTAGCAGCGGCGAACAGTTTGGTGATGATAGATTGATGCGTACCATTGCTAGCCAAGCACAGGTTGATGCTGCGCAGGGCTTTGATGCGATCAAGCAACAGGTGGTGGATTTTATCGGTAGCCAATCACGCGCCGATGATATTTCCTTGGTTGAAATCAGTATGGTCGACCAAGCTGACTTCGCTGCTATGTATGAAGCATCCGAAGGTCACAGTTCTGAAGATCCGGTTTCATGGGTATTTAATTATCAGGTGCGCCCCGATTCCTTGCGCCACCAAGACCCGGTTCCGCTATTGCTTCACACCTTGATGGAGGTGCCGAATTTGCGGCGCTACTCCGGGCAGCTATTTACCATTATTTCCGAGCTTTATAATAATGCTCTGGATCATGGTTTATTAGGATTATCTTCATCGCTTAAACAAGAGCCGGAAGGTTTTGCACGATTTTATAATGAGCGTTTACTGCGCTTGCAGCAGCTTGCATCGGGAAGCGTGAGCTTTTCTTTGGATTACCAAGGTGATGCCAGCCAAGGTGTGCTGTTGCTAGAGGTTGTCGATTCCGGCTCAGGATTTGATTTCGCGCAACTTATTGATGATCACTCAGCCGTTACAATGGACAGTGATGGCAAACGACAGAATTTTCATGGTCGTGGTATCCCACTGTTGCAGTCAATATGTTCCAAAGTGGAGTATTTGGGTTGTGGTAATCACGCTCGCGTAGAGTTTCGCTGGACTAGTTAATATCCGCTTTAGTTTTTTACCTGCCTCGCTAGACTATTCCGATTAGCCAAGGTCCTGTTAATCTATAGTGATAGAGCCAGTACCGCGTGGTTCTTATCTTGCCTCAAGTGCTTAAAAAATTCTTTGTTTCGTAAAAAACCGGTAAAAATCGCCGCAATGGCTAAGTTTTTAAGGTGCGCAATACTCGGATAGCTTGGTAGAATGGCGTGGTAATTACATAGATCGTACGATTAAAAATGTTACTGCTAGACGACTATATACGTTATATTTTAATCTGCAGGACAAGGACCCTTTAATGCAGCTAAGCCATTTAATCGCAGGTATGCGTCCTCGAGTCAGGGGACTTATTTTAGATTCTGTGTTGCTAAATTCTATACGGATAAATCCAGTGTCGTTTAGTCGCAAGCTGACTCAAAACATCGATATAAAAACCGAAGTTCATGGCAAAACTCAGGTGATCATATGTTAGACACCGCAGACCCTGTAAATTTTTCAGCGCTTGATGCACTTAAGTCAGTGCTGGGTGCTGATTTCCCTGAATTAATCCGCGATTTTAATCATCTTGCCAATGACTGTTTGTTAAAGCTGGAAATTGCAATAGCGCAGTCTGATAGTCGAGCTATCCAATCACTTGCCCATACTTTACGAGGCGCAGCCTTAAGCTTGCACGCCAAGCCATTGGCGGATAAATGCAGTGAGCTAGAGAATATGGCCAATAGCTCTGACACCGCTATGCTAAACAGCTATATCCAAAACATTCGCCTCGAAGTTAAAGAGGTGATTAGTGCGATTGAAGAGTGGGCCTACCGCTAATTGGTTCAGAGCTTTCAGTCCTCCAAATCCCCAATCCGTTCAATACAGTATTTCAGTCAAGCTAAAACTTCACATCTGTTGAAGTTGGCATCACCTGTGCATTGATTAGATAACAGAATCAGTATTACTAACATCAAGTGATAGGGTAGTAGCTATGTTATCGAATCTAAGCGGGATGCTTTCTTCCGGTCTGAGCAATGGTGGAGCCAACTCTGCCAACGGATTTTCAAATAATATCGATGCTTTACAGGGTAGGGACACGGCTTCCGGAAGTGCTGCTATCTCCTTGTTTAGCAAAGACTTTCAAGATTTGGTTGCAGCACAAATTGAAGCTTTGGACAAAACCGAGTCTGGTAATCTGCAATCCTACGAGCAATTAGGTGAGTTATCCGCTGATAAGCTATCGGGCTTGTTAAAGAACCTAGAAGCATTACTTGATAGTTATCTTCAAGCGCAATCCGAAGGCAAGGAGCTGCCGCTTAACGGCAGCGAATTGCCTGCGATTGCCGCTCAATTTAATCAGGCCTTTGGTCAATTATTATCCCAGCTCCAACAGGCTTTTGGTGCGACTTCTCCTGCAAGCGGTGCCAATCCGGCTAACAATAATGGTATTGCCTCACAATCAACGCTGCTGGCGCAGTTGGCTGCCTTTCAATCGGGCTTTGCAAGTACCACAAATATCGATAACCAATTAAACGCGATTAATGACAAGCTCAGTGCTTTGTCTGGTCAGTTAGGTGAATCCGCGCAAGCATCATTAGCCGGGCTAAGCCAAACCATTAATGGTTTGCGCGCCGGCATTAATGGGACAGGCACTTCACAACAAGCCAACGCATTATTAAATTTCGCATTTAGCCCATTGGCCGATGGTCAAAATTTTGCAGTACTACCGAGCGAGGCATCCGCTATTGCTTCTAATCGCTCAGCATCCGAGAACGCCGATTTATTTTTCAATAAGGGTTTATTGAATAAGTCCCTGGCGGTAAATAAAACGCTTTCAGGCAATATCGCGGCAAACAGTATCGGTATTGATGGCAAGGCTTTAAACGGTCTTGAATCTGGCTTACCCATAGTCTCAACGAATAGTGCCAATTCAGCATCAGCACTAAATGCACTTGCGGGCTTAAATGTAGCCGCAGCTAAAACGGTGTTTAAAGAAGCTGCACAGAGTGAAAATAATTTATTTAACTCCTTGGTCGATAATCGTTCGAATCCTGTTAGCGCGCGTGGAGCAGCTGCAGCCGCCGCTAATAGTGCTGCGGCCAATCAAGCCTTGGCTGGCCAAACGTTTAACACTCAACTTGAGTTGCCATTAGGGCATAGCCAATGGGGTAATCAGGTATTACAGCGGGTCGCTTTATTAACGGCGCAAGGCATACAAGCGGCAGAGATTCATTTAAACCCTGCTGAATTGGGGCCAATGCAAGTGCGAGTGGATCAGCGTCAAGATAGCGCTACGGTAGTTTTTACCAGTCATCATGCTAGTACCCGCGATGCCTTAGAGGCGAGCTTGCCGCGATTGCGAGAACTTTTTAGCGCGCAAGGAATGGATTTGGTTGATGTGGATATTAACAGCGGCGATCAGCAGCCGGGCACTAACGGTGATAGTGGTATTGCCGACGGTGATAATGACAACAACAATACTTCGGCTGGTAGCGGTGAGGTAATGGCATCAAATACGGCTGATGAAGATGAAGCGACTAAACCGCCGCAACAAACCATGGTCTTGCATTATGGTTTAGTTGACGCATACGCCTAGTTTGCCATTACAAATAATTGACGCATTACTTTGACGTCTATACGCGCTTGACGCATGGACTTAGCTTATATTTAAAATTGATCATTTATTCAGCGCGGCAGTCGATCTCATAAAGTTTAATCTCCTGCGTTTGCGCTGAGTAGCGCCGCTTATCCACGAATCCGGTAATTCTGCCTGCTATTTAACACAGTCAGCCCTTCTTAACGCCATCTGCATTAGAATCCCTTCTGGTTACAAGTCTTATTGTCCGTGATAAAGCATCTAATGCAGCATCGCTGGCACAGGACTTGCTTTCACTCATAAATAGACAATAAGCGACGGTAAATTGGCATGGCAGAAGCAGAAGCCGAACAAGAAGTTAAAAAGAAGAATCCACTGATTCTCTTTATTATTATTGGTGTTTTATTAGTCGGCGCCTCGATTGGTGGCACAATTTTCTTTTTAGGCGGTTCGGGGGAAGAGGAATCCGAAGAGGTGGTTGAAGAGCCCGATCCGGAAGCAATTTATTTTGCCTTAAACCCGAAGTTTAAAACCAACTATGAGGTTAATGGCCGGCCACGTTTGTTTCAGGTCGCTATTACCTTGGTGACTCGCGAGCAGGATGTGATCGATGCACTCGGTCTGCATTCGCCAACGATTAAAAGTCGCTTGGTGATTTTGCTGAGTGGTCAAAAATTTGATGAGCTGCAAACGCCAGAAGGGCGTGAAGCTCTTAGAGCCGAATGTTTGACGGCAGTGCAAAAAATCATGAATGATGAAATCGGTAAACCCGGCGTTGAAAAAGTGCTATTTACCGATTTTGTTATGCAGTAGGGCTGTAGCCTAATTTTAAATAGGCAATGGTTTTACAGAATATTTATAGCGTTATAGGCTCGCAAGGGCTTTAACGACACACAACAATAGTTTTGGATTAGGCAAATACTTTGGCTGATGAAATCCTGTCTCAGGAAGAAATTGATGCGCTTTTACATGGTGTGGATGATGGTGATATTGAAACCGAATCTGACGCTGGGGCGGATGATGATTTTTCCAGTTATGACCTAACGTCGCAGGATCGAATTGTGCGTGGGCGTATGCCGACGCTGGAATTAATCAACGAGCGTTTTGCCCGTCATACCCGAGTAAGTTTATTTAATATGTTGCGCCGCAGTGCGGATGTATCGATAGGTGGTGTGCAGGTTCAAAAGTTTGGTGAGTATGTTCATACGCTTTATGTACCTACCAGTTTAAATATGGTGCGCGTACAGCCGCTGCGGGGTATGGCCTTATTTGTTCTCGAAGCCAAATTAGTTTTTAAGTTAGTCGATAATTTTTTTGGTGGTGATGGTCATCACGCAAAAATTGAAGGGCGCGAATTTACGCCTACCGAACTTAGAGTCGTGCAAATGCTACTTGATCAGGCTTTTAAAGATTTGGAAGAAGCTTGGAAGCCCTTGTTTGAGCTTAGTTTTGAGGCGGTTGGCTCCGAAGTTAACCCGGCCATGGCGAATATCGTAAGCCCAAGTGAAGCGGTTATTGTTAGTTCATTTCATATTGAGCTTGATGGCGGTGGTGGTGATATGCATATCACTATGCCGTATTCGATGATAGAACCTATCAAGGATATTCTTGATTCGGGAATGACGGGCGATGTTCACGAAGTTGATGAGCGTTGGAGTAATGCATTACGACGCGATATTTTACGTGCCAGTGTCGAGCTCGAATGTACCGTGGTAGAAAAGCAAATGTCCTTGCGCGACATTATTGATTTAAAACAGGGTGACGTGATTCCGGTTGATATTCCTGAGGCTTTAACGCTGCGCGCTAACGGTGTGCCGGTGTTTAAAACTCGTATGGGGGTTTCGCGCGGTAATCTTGGGTTAGAAATTGTGGGTCGTACCAGTATTGATGATACTGATTAGTTATCACTAGGCAGTAAGAGAGAAAATCATGAGCGAAGAAAACGAAACGACTGAAGATGAAGCATCCGCAGCGGTGCTGAGCGAGCTTGATGGCGATGCTGTTGCGCAATCTGGCTTAGCGGGCAATCCAGATCTTGAAGTGGTGCTGGATATACCAGTCAAAATCGCAATGGAAGTGGGCTCTACCCAAATCACCATAAGAAATTTACTGCAACTGAATCAAGGTTCAGTTATCGAGTTGGAACGCCTGGCCGGTGAGCCGCTGGATGTATTGGTTAACGGCACTTTAATTGCGCATGGCGAAGTGGTGGTAGTCAATGAAAAATTTGGTATCCGAGTTACCGATGTGATTAGCCCGTCGGAGCGGATTAAAAAATTAAAATGATTGTTTACGCCTCGCGCTGTTCCACATTAGCAGCGGCAGTTATGGCGATGGTGCTAAGTGTTGTATTAGCTATAACGTTTAGCCATAGTGCTAGCGCTCAAGATAATACCGATACGGTTCAGGTAAACGCTAAACCAGCCTCTGATATTAAAGCCTCTGGTAGTAAGGAATCGCTTAATCCAATTGATACTAAGCTAGTCAACAACGCTCAAGCCAATACAGCACAATCTATAGAGTCCACTCTAAATAGTGGCGGGCTTAAGTCAGACCTCAAGCCAGCAGATTCCCTGTTCCAAAATACTAAGACCGCGCCAAGTAATTCGATTGTGCAGGGTGGTTCGGTTCTTCAAGTTCTATTAAGTTTAGCTTTTATTATTGTATTGATTTACGCCGGTGCTTGGTATTTCCGTCGTATGCAGCTGGGTAGTGGCACGGGTCAAAGTATGCGTGTTGTTTCGGCCATATCGGTGGGGACGCGTGAACGCGTGGTGCTAGTGCAAGTGGGCGAGCAGCAGTTAGTGTTAGGGGTTGCGCCGGGGCGAGTGAATTTATTGCAGCAAATCGATCAAGGCAGTGGCCAGCTTGTAGAGCCTAATAATCTGCCTGATAGTAAAGCCGTGATGACTAAGAGTTTTGCAAAAATATTAGCAGAGCGAATTCCGGGTAGTAAATCGACCGATGCGGATAAGCAGTAGGCTTAGCGTTACGGATCAATATTCTTTATCAATAGATGTCAGCGAGTTCTACGCTAGAATATTCAAATGAAAAGCATTCAAACATTCGGAAAAATAGATGTCCGATATTAAGATTACATCGCGAAATTTATCACTATTTATTGCGATGATAACAACGCTATTTGCGGTGCTGCTATTCAGTCAGGCATCTTTTGCTCAGGTAAGTACTAACAGTATTGCCGAGTTGGAAAGCGGTTTGGCTGGTGGCCTAGCGACGGCTATCGATAGTCTTGAGCCGCAAGAAGGCGGTATTCCCGGAATTCCTGCGTTTACCATGTCGCCACGCGCTGGCGGTGGTGAAGACTATACGGTGACCATTCAAATTCTGGCGGTAATGACGGCGTTAACTTTATTGCCATCATTTTTACTGATGATGACGTCGTTTACTCGGATCATTATTGTCTTTGCCATTCTTCGTCAGGCGCTGGGATTACAGCAAACGCCTTCCAATCAAATACTACTGGGTTTGGCGTTATTTCTAACAATTTTTATTATGCGGCCAGTGTTCGAAGTGATTTACGATGAAGCGCTGCAGCCGTATTCAGAAGAACAAATTACTTCGCTGGAAGCGGTTGAACGCGCATCCCAACCGATACATCAATTTATGCGGGCACAAACGCGCGAATCCGATATTGATATGTTTGTCAGAATATCAGGTACCGAACCGGTAGCGTCGGTGAAAGATATACCGTTTTTTGTATTAGCGCCGGCTTTTGTTACTAGCGAACTAAAAACCGCTTTTCAAATTGGCTTTTTATTATTTGTGCCTTTCTTGGTCATCGATTTAGTAGTTGCCAGTGTATTGATGGCCATGGGTATGGTGATGTTGTCGCCGATTATTATTTCGCTGCCCTTTAAAATCATGCTATTTGTTTTGGTTGACGGTTGGGCCATGGTGATTGGCAGTTTAGCCGCCAGCTATGGCTTTTGATCAATTATTTCTAATGATATACGCAGGATAAAACTATGACACCAGAAACGGTTATCGGTATTTTTGGTCAAGCCTTGTTCTTGGTGGTGGTCTTGGTTGCGGCGATTATTGTGCCGAGCTTATTAGTGGGTTTGGTGATTAGTGTTTTCCAAGCAGCCACACAAATTAATGAGCAGACTTTAAGTTTTTTACCCCGTTTGCTAGCGACCTTGGGTACTATCATGATACTTGGGCCGTGGATTATCCAAGAGTTAATTGATATATCGAATTTTATTTTTGAAACCATCTCCTATCTAACCCGTTAGATAAATACTATGTCTACCATTTGTCGTTCGTGGTTTTTCAATAATGGCATTTGATCCTGCCGATCTAATGAGCTGGACGGTGCAGTTTTTATTGCCGTTCTTCCGCATCGCCGCTTTTTTAATGATCGTGCCAGTGTTTGGTAATCAGCTTGTACCGGTGCGGGTAAGATTATTGTTGGCAGTCACTACCGCGATTTTGGTTTTCCCTATACTGCCAGATGTTCCGCTGGTCGACCCATTATCTGTAGCAATGCTGGTACTGATACTTGAGCAGCTGATTATTGGCGCGGTATTAGGTTTTCTTGTGCAATTGTTTTTTCATATTTTTGTTTTGGCCGGACAAATGATAGCCATGCAAATGGGCTTGGGTTTTGCGTCGATGATTGATCCAACTAACGGCGTGTCAGTTGCCGTTGTGAGTCAGTTTTATGTATTGTTGGTAACGCTATTATTTCTATCCTTTAATGGCCATTTGGTTGTATTCGAAGTGATGATCAAAGGTTTTGAGTTTATGCCTATCGGCGGAAGATCCGTGCATCAAAGTGCTATCTATACGCTCGCATCCGCAGGCGGTTGGATGTTCGCGTCCGCATTGCTGCTGGCACTTCCGGCGGTAACCGCCATATTGATTGTTAACTTCGCCTTTGGGGTTATGACTCGCGCCGCGCCGCAGCTCAACGTATTTTCACTCGGTTTTCCATTTACCTTAATCTTTGGGGTGTTTATTTTGTGGGTGGCATTAGCCGGCTTTTTACCCCAATACCAAGTGCTTAGCGAAGAAACTTTTGTGCTATTAAATCAATTATTACAAATGCAGTAATGCGCTACTGGCATAGTTTCTCTGCACTCAAATGTTAGGTCATTACATTATTAATGCGTTTTCTAGCGATTTAGTTAGTGTGGATTCCTAGTATCATTAATTCCAGATTGTGGAAGTGTTGTCGATATTGTTGCTTATCAAGATATCGTTGCTGTTTATTATAAAAAGCGCCTGATATTGTCAGGTGAATTGTGACAGATGAATAGGTGGAAAAATGGCTGATGAGATGAAAGGTAAAAAAATTCTTGTAACGGGCGCGACAGGGCAGGTGGGTTTCCCGTTTGCGCTTCACCATGTTAAAGACAACGAGGTCTGGGCTGTTGCTCGTTTTAACGATACAGAAAAACGCGCTGCCTTAGAGGCGGCGGGTATTCATTGTCAGGTTGTAGATTTAGCCGAGGGTAACTTTGGTGACTTGGCACAAGATTTTGATTATGTATTTCACTTTGCTGTCGCCCGAATC
>CAJQQO010000195.1 GCA_905480475.1 uncultured Pseudomonadales bacterium
CGCGATAAGCTGCTGGTTACGCAAACATTCTGCAGCTTATGCCGCCGAAGGTATTCGCCTGAATGCTGTAGCGCCGGGCTTCACCCAAACTCCATTAACCGATAAAGGCTTGGAAGATCCGGCCTTTGGTAAGGTCATGCAGGACTTTGTTAACACGATTCCAGTCGGTCGGCCCGGCTTACCTAAAGATATTGCTGAAGGCGTATGCTTTTTGTTAGACGGGGAAAAAGCCGGCTTTGTGGTAGGCAGCATATTGTTTATCGACGGTGGCCACGATGCAATGATGCGACCAACAGCGTTCTAGGCTGGTAAATACTCTTCGGCAATGTGCATAAAATGACCTTAGCAGCGCTTCTAACGGCGCTGCTAAGTCTGGCTTTAAACCAAGGGCTAACGTTAAGACTAAGCCTGCCCCCAGACAATATAATCCCCTATGAATCCAAGGTATTAGCCGCGAACTGATTGGCAGCACGGCGAATCCATGGCAATATCCCCCGCTATTTTAAGCTGCTATACATCCAATCCTGCGTATCTGCCGTATTTCTCTTATACGCCTATACTATTTGAATAATGTTTTGATCGCGGCTTGGCACTCTTTATTCGCTCACTAAATAAAGATCTAAGCGTCAATTTTTGGCTATTAAGCCTGCAACAATTTCCCACAGGAGCATATTGCGATGATCGCAAGAACTGTCTTTGAACCCGAACATGAATTATTCCGTGAAAGTGTCAGCCGTCTTTTTGAAGCAGAAGCGGTGCCCTATCACGCGCAATGGGAAAAAGACGGCCAAGTCGATCGCGCCATGTGGAACAAGGCTGGCGAGCAAGGTTTACTAGCGCCAATGGTGACCGAAGAGTACGGCGGCTTTGGTGCAGACTTTCGCTATAACACCGTAGTCGCTGAAGAAGTATCGCGAATGGGTTTAACCGGTTTAGGATTTTCACTGCACTCGGATATCGCCGTACCCTATATCATTAATTACGGCACCGAAGCACAAAAACAAAAGTATCTACCCGGCTGTGTATCCGGCGATATCATTACCGCCATCGCCATGACCGAACCGGGTGCCGGTTCTGATTTACAAGCCGTTGCAACCACGGCAGTGCTTGATGGTGATCACTATATTTTAAATGGTTCCAAAACCTTTATTACCAATGGCCAGCTTTCCGACTTGGTAATTGTGGTTTGTAAAACAGATCCAGACGCTGGCGCTAAAGGCACTAGTTTATTATTAGTTGAAGCCGGCACCGAAGGCTTTAGCAAAGGCAATAATTTAGAAAAGTTAGGTATGAAAGCGCAAGACACGTCCGAATTATTTTTTAACGATGCCCGCATCCCTAAAGAAAATCTATTAGGTGAAGAAGGCATGGGCTTTATCTACTTAATGGAAGAGCTGCCACAAGAACGTTTATCGGTAGCAGTTGGCGCAATTATGAATGCCGAATCGATACTCAGCCAAACCATTGAGTACGTTAAAGAGCGCAAAGCTTTTGGCAAGCCTATTGCCGCATTTCAAAACACCCAATTTAAGTTGGCAGAAATGCATACCGACTTAACGGTAGCGCGCGTGTTTATTGATAAATGTCTTGAACTGCATCTTAACAAAGAGCTCGACGGCCCAACCGCTGCGCAAGCTAAACTAATGTCTACCGATTTACAGTGCAGCGTGCTTGATGAGTGCTTACAGCTACACGGCGGTTATGGATTTATGTGGGAATATCCCGTTGCGCGCGCATTTGCTGATGCACGTGTACAGCGAATTTACGCCGGGACTAATGAAGTGATGAAAGTTATTATTGGACGTGAAATTTTAAAATAGCGGCTAAAAGTAACGACTAATAGCAATGCAAAAAAATGCCGGGCAAGCCCGGCATTTTTTTGTCTTAAATTTGACTGTGATTTAACTCGCCAATAAATATCATTTAAACCCTATTTAACTCGCTTTTAACTACAACGTATGCGGATTTATCATAATCCCACCATCTACATCCAAGGTGGTGCCGGTAATAAACGACGCTCTATCCGACACTAAATAACAGACTGCATCGGCAACTTCTTCCGGTTCACCTAATCTACGCATTGCATGCACACCGGCAGTATTTTTTTCTGCATGGGGGACTTTTTCAAAATACCGTTTTATTCCAGCGGTACGAATGCCACCGGGGTTAACCGCATTGATGCGAATACCATCACGCGCCCACTCGGCAGCGGCGGTTCGCGTTAAGGCAATCACACCACCTTTGGCTGCGCTATAAGGTGACTGCATTGCCTCTCCTCTTACGCCCGACAAGGACGAGATATTAACAATTGCACCCCCCCCGTTTTTTAACATTGCAGGGATTTGGTATTTCAAGCAAAGCCAAACGCCTTTTAAAGTGACGCTTTGACACTTATCCCAATTGGCTTCTTCCATATCGGGCAGCAAAGCAAAGGTCGCGCCACCCGCAGCGTTATTTGAGACACAATCCAAACGGCCAAAATGTTTTACCGTCGCATCAACCATTGCCTCGACATCTTGCGCATTGGAAACATCCGCTTGAATTGCAATCGCTTCACCACCCATCGCCTCAATTAAGGCAACTGTTTCTTCAGCTGGGCCAAGACGAACATCGGCAACCGCGACTTTAGCGCCATCTTTTGCAAAAGCGAGACAGGTTGCACGGCCGATACCGTCACCACCGCCCGTCACCAAACCAATTTTATTCTCTAATAACATATCAACCTCATGATGATTTTCTTAATCCAACTGATTCTAAACCACGTTTTATCAATGCAGTTAGTAACAATTGAAAAGTCGAACCCATAGATCAGCTTAATAAAAAATTCCTGCACGGAATTGCTCATTACCCTGATAACAGCGCGTACTTTATAGGTTAGTGGTTTAACGACACGTTTTTAACTGCCAATCGATTCGATTAAACATCCGCAGCCAATAGGCGAGTTAATTTGCTTGCCGATATCTCTTTGCAGCCCTGCGCGTTTTGACCACTCCACATCGGCGTAAAATCATTACGCCCCGCTTGCTCAGCTTTTTTCCGTAAGGCAGAAACAGCACTTGCTGCTAGCGGAAACATCGGCGCGTTGTTAGTGACAGGGCCAACTTCAGTTATTAAACGATTAACAATCGCGCGAGCAGGACGCCCGGTAAAGACATTAGTAATTACCGTTTGCTCTTGGTCGGTTTCATTCGATACTTTTTTTAAAGCCTCGCGATGCAAAGACGATGTTTTGGCCTCATCGCACAGTAAATACGCCGTACCGATTTGTGCGGCTATCGCTCCTAAGGATAAAACTGCAGCAACGGCCTTACTATCGGTAATACCGCCAGCCGCAATTACCGGAATACTCAACGCTTGCACCATCCGCGGTATTAATGCGAAGGTACCCACTTGATAAGGAATTTTTTCGCAGGGATCATCCGTTAAAAATATACTTCGATGGCCACCGGCTTCTAAACCTTGTGCAATAACTGCATCGGCGCCATTTGCTTCTAACCACAAACCCTCTTCTACTGTTGTGGCCGATGCCAATATGGTCGCCCCAAAACTTTTTAGCTCGGCAATAATATCGGCCGCAGGTAGACCAAAATGAAAACTGACCACCTTGGGTTTAAATTCTTTTAAGGTAGCTAAAGCTTCAGCATTAAACGACTGTCGAATTGCACCCTCCATAATATTGTTTGGATTAATTTGATATTGTTCAAAATAAGGCTGTAATGTTTGGCGCCAAATCGATTCGCGATCAGCATCAATTACCGGAGCTGAATGACAAAAGAAATTAACGTTAAAAGGGTTATTGGTTTTATTGCTTAGCGCTTTAAGCGATTGGTATAAGTCTTCACTGCTTAGCATTGCACAAGGCAGCGAACCTAAACCACCTGCATTGCAAACGGCTAAGGTTAACTCAACATCTTGCACACCGGCCATAGGCGCTTGAATAATTGGTAGATCAATAGCGAACAAATCTTGTAAGCGCATTTTCTCTCCCCTAACTATTTCTCAACATCCGCGCTCTTTAGCGAATTTTTAGCCTCTTAATTCCGAGGTGGTTTTTCTAGCTCATCATGGTTAACATAAATAATGGCTTGCTCATCAAAACCATATTGCCGAGTTAACACTTTAAAGCGCTGCATAATATCATCGCTCACCGTGGGTGTGCGTGATAGTAGCCATAAGAATTCCCTATTGTAGCTGGTGACAAAAGCATATTGATAGTTAGATGCGTCCAGCTCAAAAATCACATAGGCACCATAAAATGGCCCAAAAAAAGACACTTTTAAATGAGCGATATCGCTATCGCCAACAAAGTATGCTTTGCCCTCGGCTGTGCTCCACTGCTTTTTATCCGCCGAATAACCTTTATTTATAACGTTAACACCCCCATCATCGCGCAGTGCATACTCGGCGGTAACATGGGATAAGCCTTTTTCAAAGGAATGGTTTAGGCGGGCAACTTCATACCAGCTACCAAGATAACGATCGAGCTGAAAATTATCGACGGGTTTAATATCGTCAGGCAAGCTAGTGCAGGATAATTGGCTTAGGCAGATTAGAACGATGCCTATCATGCCAGAAAGGTTTCGGTAATTTTTCTGAAGAAACATAACTTACTCGCAGTGAATTAATGCTTTAACACCATATTTTTTAATTAGCTGGCCGCAATCAGTGGCGTAAAAAATTAGCGCTATTAATACAAACTGCATAGGGATACGCGCCCAAGCAATTAGCGGATCAACCTGCTCGCCAAACATTGGAATATTATTGATCGCCATATTGATATTGGCGGTAAGTATTAGCAGACAAAATAAGCTTAACCATAAACCTGTGGCTTGGCGGTATTTTGGGAGCAATAGAAAGATCGCAAAGAAAAACTCCATTAAGCCGGTTATCCAAACAATTTCCAGAGCAAAGGGTAGTGGTGTCATTGCCGCAAGATCTGTGTCGTTGGTGAAGTGCATTACGCCACCGATTATAAAACCGATGCTAATCAGTAGTAGAGTGATTATTTTCATTATTTTTCCTGGTGATTTTGATAGGGGATTAGAACATTAATGGTGGAATCGCGCCATGAATTGCTTGTTAGTTGTAGGCGTTAATTTTTTCTGGGAGTTGTAGCTGAGGTTGTTTAATTTTTTGAATGTCAAGGTTAAGGTCAAAAGATTGTCGGAGTCGCCCGACATGCGACCCACTGACTATATGCGGATGCTGAGGTTTTTAAAGATCAAAATCAAATCCGTCGGTGGTGGACCGACGGATTTGATTTTGGTCTTCAGAAAACTAGAAAAACTTACTCTCCTAATAACAAATTAATAAACCCCTCATTTCCCTCATCCGCATCGGTCTGCAAAATCCACTCCTTCATCTCATCATAATTAATCGGTATTAACTTATGACCAAGATGATCAATAAGATTCATCGGCAAAGCCAATTCATCAACTAAATCCAACAACGCCATACCGCTAGAGCCCGCCTGCCGCAAACTATAAGGCGTAAACTCCAAAATTATTTTTATACTCGGCAGACTTTTTTTAATCAATGGTAGCAGCCCACTCATTACAGAAAACTCAGCACCTTGCGTATCAACCTTAAGCACATCAATACGATCAACCGGCTGTGAATCACCAGCAGATAAAAAATAATCCGCACCATTTAGTAAACGTATTGCTTGCCGAGTTCTCTGCGGCGTTGACTCGCCAAGCGATTGCTGAAAGATCTGATGATCACCGCGATTCTCTTCATTAAGAAATAATTCCGCATCAGAGTCGGCATAACTTAAAGCAGCGGCGACAGCAGTAATATTAGTTAATTGATTATGTTGAATATTTTTTTCCAGCAAAGAAAAATTATCCCGCTCTGGCTCAAAGGCAAATACCCGACCAGTACTACCAACCAATGGCGATGCAACAATACTGTAATAGCCGATATTGGCGCCGACATCGACAAAGGTCGCACCGGCAAATAATGACTGCATCAATAACTGCGTTTCAAAAATTTCCCACACACCTTGCTCGGCAATTTGCTTGGAAACATGGGCATCAGTTTTTGAATGCACAAGCATAGCAAGCTTGCTTGGGTGGTTTTCAATCGTTAGCGGGTAAGGTCCGTTCATAGGATAAACTAACAATTACCTACGTTATTGGTGTTTTCCATCACTAAACTATAGTGCTCGACTTCAGGAAACGGCTGATAAAAATGATGCAGCTTGGCCTTCCACTGCTGGTATTCGGGCGAGGCTCTAAAACCTTGGGTATGATCTTCCAATGCTTGCCAGTTAACTAATAAAATATATCGATTATCTTTTTCAATACACTTTTGCAGTTGATGTGAGATATAACCGTGCAAGCTACTAATAATACTTTGCGCATCGTTAAACGCCAATTCAAAATCGGCGTTTAATTCTGGCTTGATATCGAGTATCGCAACTTCAAGAATCATTAGCTTTTACCCTGCACAAGCTATTGGGCCATACAACATCAGGAATAACTAGCCGCGCATCGATGGATGAATACTGGCTTCAACACTCGGGCGCTGACGCATGGCTTCCATCCAACGGCTAACATTTTTTAATTCTGGATTCACCGGCTGACCCATACCGGCAAAGAAATCCAAAAAGCAAAACAGATGAACATCTGCCAAACTAAAACGCTGACCACAAATAAACTCATCACTTAATAAAGCATCCAACCACTTTAAACCATCTTGCGCTAAGGCTTTTAAATCAGCTGATGATTCAGGAAAGCACGCCATGCGATCTTTAAATAAATCAATCCCTTCACCAAATCGAAAACCGTTAGCCATTGGCTCGGTAATTTTAATATCAATTCGACGGCACCACATACGGGTCTGGGCTTTTTCTTCTAGGGTTTCACCCATCAGTGAATTTGCAGGAAATTTTTCATCGAGATAATCACAGATCGGCGTGATCTCACTAAGAATTTCACCGTTGGCCATTTCCAAAGCTGGGCTTTGTCCACCGGGATTTTTTTTAAGATAGGCTTCTTGGCGGTTTTCGCCCGACATAATATCCACTTCAATCGTTTCAATATCAATGCCTTTTTCGGCGATAAACATAGTAACCACACGAGGATTGGGGCCAACCGAGTTATAAAGTTTCATTTTATATTCCTGTTAATTAAATTTATTCTTGCTGAACAAGCAGTCAATATCGCGAGCCATAAAAAAGGTCTCGCTGAGAGACCTTTACTACAACACCAAAAAGCTCTGCAATCAATTCTGCAAGCTATTCGTCTGCTTCAATAACTTCTGCGTAAGCATCAGAGGTTAAAAGGTTATCTAGCTCGCTGGTATCGGATGGTTTTAAAATATAAAACCAGCCATCTTCATAAGGCTCGCTATTAACTGTTTCGGGCTCATCATCCAAGCGCTCGTTGACTTGAATCACTTCACCGGCAATCGGCGCATAAACATCTGAAGCGGCTTTAACCGACTCAACCACACCGGCCTCATCGCCTGCCGATAGTAATTGACCCACATCAGGTAGTTCAACATAAACCACATCACCTAACTGTTGCTGGGCGTGATCGGTAATACCAACAACGACAGTACCGTCATCTTCTAAACGCGCCCACTCATGGCTGGACGCATACCGTAATTCGGAGGGTAAATCACTCATTAGCTTAATCCTGAAAAATTGTTCACGACGTGTTGTGCTATACCGACCAAAAGATTGCTGGCAGGCCAAGTACAGCTAGGCATTCTACCTCGGGCAATTCGAAAAACAATGCTTAGCGGCGATTATCACGACGACAATCGCACCACTTTTTCATATACCCATAACTTCAGCTTGTTCCACCAGTCCGGGCTGGCCTCCATAGCTTTGTGAGCATGCATTTCACTAATAATATATTGATGGACTAGATGCGATTGCTCTATGGATAAATCTTCAGCAAAGCTAACCATGCCGCGGTCGGCGTAAATGCCACCAATCACAATGGCATCAAAAATCCGGTGGGTTTCAGCACTCATATAGCGCAGATCCGGCACCAAGCCGCCACTTTGCACAGCCGGCCCGTGACAGCGACCACAGTGCGTAGCATATAGCTGCTGGCCTTCATCTAGCTCAGCTTCAGTGACGGTTATTTCAGCCGGCTCAGGCATAACCGGTCGCGGAATGGTCGGTGGCAAACTTGCCGTGCCGCCAAGTTTAAATGCTAAAACCCTGCCTTTACTTTCAGTGTATTCAATATTACCGCCACCCATCATGCCCATAAATCCACCCCAGCCTGACATGACCGCAATATATTGCTCGCCATCTACCGAGTAAGTGACCGGCGGTGCCATGGTGCCGATTTGGGTTTGACCCTGCCAAACTTGCTCGCCAGTATCGGCGCGATAGGCTTTTAGCCAACCATCATGCGTACCTTGGAATAATAAATTGCCCGCCGTGGTTAACATGCTCATGGACCAAGCGCGATTAAAATCCACCCGCCAGCGTTCGGCTTGCTTAATAGGGTCCCAAGCGACAATCGAACCAATATGGGTTGCTCGCTGCACCGCACGCATTAACAATGGATCGGCGCGCCCCATGGACATCACTACACCAGTATGCAAAGTGCCTTCATTGGCAAACTCATCGTTAGCTTTAAATTCAAAACCTTGCTCGATTACCGGTATATAAACCAGTTTATGTTCGGGGTGATAAGCCATTGGATGCCAATTGTGCGCACCTACCATCGAAGGCAGTGTGAATTTGGGTTCATCGCGATAGTCGGCCACATCGGTAAATACTGGCCGACCGGTTTCCAAGTCAATATGGCTGGCCCAATTGACTCGCGCATAGGGCTCGGCAGAAATTAATTTGCCATTGGTTCTATCGATCACATAAAAGAAACCATTTTTTGGCGCTTGCATAATCACTTGCCGCTGCTCGCCCTCAATAGGCAGCTCGGCCAAAATCATATGTTGAGTAGCGGTATAATCCCAGCGTTCGCCCGGTGTGGTTTGATAGTGCCAAATATATTCGCCATTGTCGGGGTTTAACGCAACAATCGATGACAGATAAAGATTGTCGCCGCCTTCGGGGCTGCGTACATAACTGTTCCATGGCGAGCCATTACCAACACCAATATACAATTGATTGAGCTCGGCATCGTAAGCCATGGAATCCCAAACCGTACCGCCACCACCCAGCTCCCACCATTCACCATTCCAGGTTTCTGCCGCTACGGCTAACTCTTTAGATTCAAAACCGTCTTCCGGATTTCCCGGTACGGTATAAAAGCGCCAAAGCTGTTCGCCGTTTTTTGCATCGTAAGCGGTGACATAACCGCGGACACCAAAGTCGGCACCACCGTTACCAATAATCACTTTGCCATCTACAATTCTTGGCGCGCCAGTTATTGTGTAGGCCTTATCTAAATCAAAGGTTTGTGTTTGCCAAACGGATTGCCCCGTCAGCGCATCGATTGCAACTAATCGACCATCGAGTGTTCCGACATAGACTTTGTCATCCCATACCGCCGCACCACGGTTTACCGTATCACAACAGGCATAGTAACCTCGCGATTTATCCACCTGCGGATCAAAAAACCAAAGCTGCTCACCGGTTTTGGCATCCAAGGCAAACACCACACCCCAAGGGCCGGTGGTATACATACGTCCATCAACAATAATCGGCGAGGCTTCAAGGCCGCGCACCGTGCCGGTTTCAAAGTGCCAAGCCAAACTTAAGTCATCGATAGACTCAGTATTAATTTGTGTTAGCGGACTAAAGCGTTGCTCATCGTAAGTGCGACCATGCAGCAACCAGTTCTCCGGCTCGGCATTGGCATTAATTGCTCGCTGGCTATCAATAGGTTTAATGGCCTTGGCATTAGAATTAGCACTGGCATTAACACTAACATTTGAAGCATCGGCGCTTATAGGTTCGGAAACGGAAAAGCATGAAAGCGATAAAGCAAAGATAAACGCGGAAACCACAACGGGCAAACGTGATTGATTATTTATATTAGCGCTATGGATTTCTGTAAAGCTATTAACGTTGTTTTTGTTATTCAAGTGCACGGTTTGTTCCTGCAGTGATTTAGCCAAGCCAACTACTCAAAATCTGTAGCTCACTCGGCACGGGTAATTAATTCATCCAAAGTCAGATCAAAGCTGGGTAAAAAAGTATCCATATAATAATCAACTTCGGGCATTTCCATTGCCTTTAAGCGTTGCTCTACATCTTTAATGGCTTGCGAAAACTCTGCATTGCCAGCGTTAATTTCGGCTTTGCATTTAATTAAACTGGAAATTAAATCGGCCGCCTTAATTAACTTAAGCGTTTCTTGCGGAATTTTTTCATGCAATAAGAAACCACAATAATCATCGCGCAATTCTTCTGGCAGCGTTGATAACATCTCACGCTCTGCCGCGTACTCCACTTCTTTATACGCATCACGAATTTTTTTATTGTGATATTTAATCGGCGACGGCAAATCACCGGTTAGCACTTCAGAAGAATCATGATACAGAGCAGCGACAGCCGCAGCATTTGCATCAGTATCTTTACCGTATAAACGATTGCCAATAATACCTAGCGCGTGGGTAATAACAGACACCTCGTATGAGTGTTCCATTACATTTTCCTGGATGGCGTTGCGCTTCATGCCCCAACGGTAAATCCAACGCATCTTGCTTAAGTAGGCGAAAAAGTGATTATTCATAAACGGCTCGGCTAAGCTACTTACCCTTTAGTCAGGTTGGCTTGGTTTATCGGTGATTGGCCTGCTATGCGATAGCTAATCGACCGCTTGACGTAAATTGTTATGTTGCTGAACGCTTAGGTTAGGGTTTTGGATGTTCACAAGATGAGACAGATCAAAGTCCGCTTAGTTAATTCCCATGGCGTGTTTGATAATGCGATTTTTAATCGCGCCTCTTTTATCCAGCGCGCTCATTCCAGCGTTTCGCAACCAACGTAATGGTAGTGGTAGTGGCGCAAATAAACGCTTAAAACCTTCTACTGCCGTCATCATCGCAAGATTGTCTGCTTTGCGCTCTCGCTGGTAACGACTTAACACCTCGATATCGGCAATACTTTGCCCGCGCGCATGGGCAGTAAGAATACATTCAGATAATACCGCAACATCAGCCAAGCCAAGATTAATTCCCTGCCCGGCAAGTGGGTGAATAGTATGTGCCGCATCGGCAAGCAAAGCAAAACCGGGTTTTACGTAATCGATAGCATGGCGTTGGCGCAGTGGAAAACTAAAGCGTTTGGAACAAGACTGCACTTTACCTAGCTTATGCTCAAATGCCTGCCCTAAGGCCTGACAGAATTCCGCGTCATCCAAAGCCATGGCCTGTTCAGTTTGCTCGCCTGTTTGCGACCAGACAATAGAACAAAATTGATCTTGCTGATCGCTTGCTGAGAGCGGCAAAAACGCCAACGGCCCATAGGGTGTAAAACGCTGCCAAGCAGTTTTTTGATGTTGATGCTCAACCGCTACCGTGCAAACCAAAGCATCGTGTTGATAATCCCACTCTCGGGTTGTCAGCCCTGCCATTTTGCGCAGCGGTGAATTCGCCCCATCGGCAGCAACCACTAAAGTGCTATAAATAACTGTCCCGTCAGCTAAGCTTATTTGCTGGCTTTTCGAATCCGGCGATTTTGTTTTCGGATCGGCCAAAAGCAAATCCGCAACCGGCTGCCCTTGAAAGATTTGAATATTGGCGTTTTCGCGCAAACGATTAACCAAGGCCGCAACCGTAACCCGGTTTTCAACGATATGGCCTAAAACATTTGACCTGACATCCGCCGCATCAAAAGCAATTTCACCAGTACCTTCAGCATCCCATACTTGCATTTGCTCAAAGGGGCTCACTCGTTGTTGCGCAATCGCGGGCCAAGCGCCAATACGCTCTAATAAGTTTTGCGAGGCAATCGTTAAAGCACTAACACGCGGATCAAAGCCATTGACATCGCCTTCGCAAGGTGGCCACTCTTCGGGTAAGTTTTGCGCCTCGATCAGTGCAATACGCAGAGGCAGTTTTGATGACTGACCGGATTGCGAGTCACTAGCGACAGACAAAGCACACGCTAGCGCACTGCCCGCGATACCTGCACCCACTATGGCGACATCATATTGCTCGTTTAACCCAGCCATTTTCTACCACCTAATCCCGCTGCTTGATCAGCAAATCGATTTTTAGCCGGGCGCAATAAATCTAATGCCAGCAAACCAATAGTGCGACCTAGCTGCACCGGCAAAGCTTGCAAACCAAATAATTCAATTAAATTATGACTAAAGCCAATCGTCAGATTTTGATCGGATAGTTGTGTTGCTGCATAGTCATCTAATAAATCCATCGAACCAATATCTTGATTATGCTGTCTGGCATTTATAATTCGCTCTACTAGTGCAGCCACATCTCTTAACGCCAAGTTAAAACCTTGGCCAGCGACCGGATGCAAAGAGTGAGCAGCGTTACCCATAATGACAATATGATTGCGATAAACTTCATCGCTTAAAGTTAGCGCCAGTGGATAAAACTGTCTTTGACCTACTCGCTCAATCGCACCAAGCCTAAAACCAAAGGCCGCTTGTAACTCGGCGCTAAAATCTTGCTCGCTTAATTCTGCTAATGCTTGTGCGGATAATTTATTATCTGAATTTTCAACTGACGCAGCAGCATCTGATTCTGATGCCGGCACTGTCCAAACTAAAGCGCTACGATTTTTAGCATCAGCTAAATCTGCCAGCGGTAAAAAAGCGACTGCACCATCGGCAGTAAAACGTTCAAAGGCTTGGCCGTGATGAGGTAATTGCGTTTGTATATTGGCAATAACCGCTTGCTGTTGATATTGCTTAACACTGGCCGAAATACCCAAACTTTTACGCAGGCCGGATTGCGCGCCATCAGCAACAACTAACAAGCATGCCTCGATAGTTTGCGGCGGCTGTAAGGATTCGCTTTGCGCATCACTCTTAGCTTTAAGCGGACTAACCTCAACCGTAGCGCCACCTTGTACAGGTTTGATATTAGCAACCGAGGCACCGGTCACTAATTCAATTGCCGGCAAGTCTGCCATGCAATCAAGTAGCACCGCACCTAACCATTGGTTTTCAATCACATAACCAAATGCTGTTTTATTTTGTTCTTCGGCATCCAGCAAAGTACTACCAGTATGACCACGATCAGACACATGTATTTGACGAATGGCTTCCGCGTGTTGCAACAAGGAGGGCAATATCCCCATCGTTTGATAAATTTCTATACTCGCTAAAGAGAGTGCTGTTGAGCGCGCATCAAAGCTGGGATGATATGTCGGTGGCGGCTTTTTCGCGCCGGCCGCTGGGCGTCTAAGTGGGAAATTATCCACCAGCAATATAGATAGAGGCTGTGATTTTGCCGCGTTCGGCTTTTTATCTGCTATCGTTTTTTTATCTGCAATGGCTAGCGCACAAGCTAAACTCAAGCCAACCATACCACCACCGGCGATAATAATATCGTATCGGCTTTTGCTTGGTAGAGCGGCCTGCTTATCCAAAATCATTGATTCTCTTTAGTTCCAGCTTAACGCATTCCGGCACTTAACCATTACTTCTTTGCGCCGGACTTCTTTTTAAGCGCTTTTTTCTTTTTAAGCACTTTTTTCTTTTTAATCAGGGCCTTGTTTTTTACTGCGGTTTTTTTCTTGATCGTTAATTTTTTCTTTGCGGACGATAGGGGTTTTTTACCCAGCTTATTTTTGACTTTGGCTTTTTTCGCTTTAGCTTTTTTTACTTTCGCAGATTTCTTGCTTGCCTCTTTGGTTTTAATTTTAGCTTTAGCTTTACTTTTCGCCGTGCCTTCATTTTTTAACGGTGCAAAAAGATCGTCAGATTCTATAGCCTCTGACTCGCTTGGCGCGGCAGTAGAAATAAAGTCCATTTGCGCAGGGTCAACAGCTTTTTGATTGCTGGCTGGTTGCATTAACGCATGAATTTCATCAACGGTCTTAACTACATCATGAGTTAAGACTTCATGGCCTTTTGGATTTTGACTAAGCGCAGTGACCAACACATCATCTTCAATACGAATGCCAATACCACGCCACTTGGCGGCGACATTTTCGTTATCCGGTGCAATATAAATTCCCGGCTCTACCGTCATCACCATACCCGGCTCTAACACACGCCATTCGTCATGCACTTTGTAATCACCGACATCGTGCACATCCATACCCAACCAGTGACCGGCGCGGTGCATATAAAAAGGTTTATAGGCTTCGCTGGCGATCAGCTCTTTTAAGTCGCCACGTAACAAGCCTAAATCTAACAGCCCTTGAGTAATCACCTTAACCGTTGCGTCGTGCGATTGATTCCAGTGATTGCCCGGTTTAATGGTTTTAATTGCCGCTAACTGCGCATCTAATACTACTTCATATAAAGCTTGCTGCTCTTTGCTAAAGCGGCCGTTGGCGGGGAAAGTTCGAGTAATATCGGCGGCGTAACAATTTAATTCACAGCCTGCGTCAATTAAAACTAAATCACCGTCGCGAATCATCGCGTTATTTTCAACATAATGCAAAATACAGGCGTTTTTACCGGCACCAACAATAGAATTGTACGCAGCGGCTTGCGCGCCATTAACTGCAAACTCATGCAGATACTCTGCCTCAAGTTCATATTCCATCATACCCGGTTGGCAAGCGGCCATTGCGCGAGTATGTGCTGCGGCAGATATTTCTGCGGCGCTTTGCATAATACGTATCTCGGCAGCGCTTTTATATAAACGCATATCATGCAAGAGATGATCAAGATCTAAAAATTCGCCCGGCGGATGCGCACCCGATCGCGCATTGGAGCGCAGCACATTAATCCAATCCATTAAACTTTTATCAAACTCGGGACGTTTACCCATCGAGTAGTAAACGCGCTCGCGACCTTCCATCAGGCCCGGCAGAATATCGTCGATATCACTAATCGGAAATGCATCATCTGCGCCAAAGTTTTCACAAACGCCTTCTGGCCCTTGACGATAACCATCCCAAAGCTCGCGCTCACGATCTCGCTCGCGGCAAAACACAATACATTGACCATGCTTACGCCCGGGAATCAGTACCAACACAGACTCCGGCTCGTTAAAGCCGGTTAAATAATGAAAGTCACTGTCTTGTCGAAATTTAAATTCGGCATCACGATTGCGAATAACATTGGTCGCCGAGGGAAGTATCGCAATACTGTCGGTTTCCATTTGAGCCATTAAATCGCGACGACGACGGGCAAACTCTCGTTTACTAATGGTGGGCGTCAACTTGGATTGCGCTTTAACGGTTTTTTTTGTCGTGCTAGTTGGAGCTGTTTTTTTCATTGAGTAATTTCATTCTTTGCGCTTATACGCTATTCGGTTCAAATAGATTGATGTTCAACATCGTTACGATGGACAACAAATTAATTTAGTAGCTGATTTAATAAACGGTCTTAATGCCCGTTCTTAATGCATGGTTTTATTACCGGGCCGAAAAAGTTTGGAGACACTCGCCGGTGATGCTTGATCAGGCGCATCGCTGATAGGGCTTTGCTCGAGCATTTCTATCCAACCATATTCGGTAAATACAGTAATCGCCGCTAAACGCAAATATTCAACGATCTCCATATAATCCCGCTCGGCCGCTTCGGCGTCATTCGCATCGGCTTCGTATTCTTCTCCATCTTCAGTAAGTACGCCGTCTACGTCGAGAGGATCACCCATAAAACCGTCGTCGTCACCGTCTTCCTCGTAGCCATCATCTAAATCCTCAACAATCGCTTGCGCAATGGCGGATAAATCCTGCAAGGCTTCCTGAACATTTTCTGGCAAGGAAAGCCCAGATCGCGAACGGCCTTCGGGTGAATCTGACTCGGGCTGGCTTTTCTGTAAAAACACCTGCGCCTCGGCAAAACCACCCAAAAAACCTTTGCACCAGCTGCTTAAGCCTTCGGTACGCTGTTCAATGGGTTCGTCGTCATCGGGCAAAAATGGCTGAAAAATCAAATCTTCACTCGCCAGCATTTCTAGCTGCTGTCTGGCCATCCCACCCAATGTCGCCTCGGCAAGCTCACTGAAGTGGCCAATCACATGTTGCGAGGCTCCCATCACGGCCAAGCCAAACTGCGCCCATTGCGACGGTGGCAAGCGCATACAGCCCGATAAGCTGCCGATAAAAGCGCCATGCAACTCAGAGGGAGAAAACTGGCTATCGACGGTTATTAGCCAATCGGCCAGCTCGTCAAAATTGTCTGGCGGCGGTATGTTCTGATAATTCATAGTGAACCTAAAAGATGGCTTAAAAATCACTGCTGGATAAACGCTAGAAAAGACTTAGCCATGGCAGTCATTAAGGGATTGATTATACGAAGTGTTGCTAACTTTCTGAACTGAAATTATCGATATTGACCAATTGATCAGATATTGGCGATTAATTTTGGCCCTGCGAGCACTGCGAGCTTCAATAATGGCCAGAGCCTGGGGGATAATGGCTCGCAGATGGAGGAAAATCACTTTTAGCGAGCGACAATGCTTCGCAAATCAAAGACAAAAGCGCTTATTTTGATCACCGCCAATGCGGCACAAACCGCGAGTTCGCTATCATTTCGTCACCAATACTCCAGTATGTTTTGCTGAAAAACGAGAGCAGGTCGAAATAAGCCGTCATTACAGTTATTGACCATCTTCGCCACGCGAACTATATTAGCAGCCCTTTGCTTAGCCCCTGATTCAGGTCGGCAAGCCACACCTATACATCATTGCAAACAGGTTACATGATGAAAGACCAATTAGAGCGCCTTGAAGACAAGCTTGATGAGCTTATCGCACTGTGCTCGGCGCTGGACAAAGAAAACCAATCCCTACGCGGTCGTGAAGGAGAATGGGCGAATGAGCGTCGTCAATTGTTAATCAAGAATGAAACCGCGCGCAGTAAAGTGGAATCCATGATCAGCAGGCTCAAATCGATGGAGACAGGGGAATGAAAGAATTATCCAGAGGCGTAGTTCCACCCAAAAACTCCAAACAGGAATCATTATCGGTGAGTAACGAAATCAGCACCATGAATGTAAAAATTCTCGGCAAGGACTTCCAAGTCTCATGTCCCGCCGATGAGCAAGATGAATTGACCAAAGCTGCCGAGCAACTCGATATGCGTATGCGCGAAATTCGCGAATCAGGCAAAGTGATTGGCTTGGAACGCATTGCCATTATGGCCGGTTTAAACATTACCAATGAATTTTTGCAGGCCAAAGACCAAGTAGAAGGTAAAGAAACATCAAATTTATTAAAAAAAATAAATCGTAAATTAGATAATGCCTTGCAAAGCGCGAAGCAGATGGAAATCTAACCGGTTTTACTTAGCTGCGCTCGCCAAGCCGCGCGTAGCCTGACTTCCAAGCCGCACTCCCCCTCAAATAAGCACTTCGATTAATCCACAAATAAGATTTTTATTGGGCTTTTAGTCACTAGCGAATCTATGCAATAGCTGCGCTTAAATATAAATGCTATATAACTTTCGTTCACGCGCGGCCAAAGCTGGTTTATACTTGTTGTGAACTCCCTGAGGTATTCGCCAGTCAGCATGTCCTTGAGCCGATAATACCCACCCGGAGGTTTCACGCTTTATCTGTGTGCATGCCCGGCATGACCGGGAAGCCTGCGATCCTGCTGGAACCACCACCTTGAACCTGTCGGTTCGAGGCCGCACGACAGCGGTACCCTGGGGTGTTCTTTATTTTTTGTATAGTTCTTTATTTTTGTATAGCTCTCTATTTCCTGTATAGTTTTATGGCCGTATAAAGTTCTGACATTAGCCTTGGCTAATTAAAAGTCCTTTTTATTCAGCAGTTAAATAGACATACAAAATCTCTAATAAGGTCACCGACCTATTTATCTTATCAATGCCCTTACGCTTGTAGGCGACATTAAATATATAAGTAGCATCCATTATAAGTGACGTTAAATTTATCAATGACCTCCAAGCGTAGCAGCGATACTCCTCAGACTCGACAGCAACTACGACAACACTATCGCGCGCTACGACAAGCGCTGCCCAACTTTCGCCAACGTATTAGCGCCAAGCAATTAGCAGCCACGCTAAAACAGAGTGCAGAGTTTAAAAATGCTAAAACCATCGCCAGTTATTTACCCGATGATGGCGAAATAGATCCAAGCATCATTCATCAATTAGCTTGGCATTGCGGGAAAAATATTTTTTTACCCGTAATCAATAAAAGCCAGCACTCACTTAGCTTTGCCCCTTTTCATCGCAGCACTCCACTTGCAAGCGGTCCGTGGGGTATTCAACAACCTCGCTACGCCAAACAATTAGCACGCGTGCTTATTGCCGATTTAATTTTATTACCGTTGGTGGCATTTGATGCTAAGGGTAATCGCTTGGGTCGCGGCGGCGGATATTATGATCGCTATCTTGGCAGTATTAAGCAGCACCGAAATGATGTGCGAGTTTTGGGTTTGGCGCATGACTTTCAGCAGGCCGAACAATTGTCGGTTGAAAAATGGGATGTACCCGTCGATGGCATCGTTACACCAAGAAAAATTATTCGCTGTTAAGTCTGTCGCCGTATAAGTGATAAACTACTTTTTAAAATTTGCAACGATAGGTCGAAATATTTTTGAGCGATCTTATAATAGCGCTTAATTCGGCAAGGCTGATAACTGCAATCCGATACCGAGCCAATTCTCAACCAAAACTAAGTGATGCGGAACAATGCCAGGGTTGCCAATAATTGATTCTGGGCGGGATGGTCTGACAGTGGATTATTGCGGGGAAAAGGTCTGATAAATGACGAGAAGCTAATTAAGCCATTGAAACGGTAAATGCACTAGAAAAGTGCTGTAATAACCGGCGTCAAGATCGTTAATAAAGTGCCCAATACAAAGACCAAGCAAGTCGCGTAATATGTGTCCATGAGAGATAAACCGGCTGAAAAAAGGATTTGTTATTGTTATCTTAGATAAAGACGAAGAATACCGTATATCCTAGCTATCAAAATGTGATGGCGAGCACAAAGCAAGGCATCGGAAATGAGAACTGGCACTAACTCACCTCACAGCAGTGCTGGTAGAGGCGGCTTGGCTGACAATTCCCCAACAAGCCTTATAGCGGCGATATTTCCCGCAATCAACAGTAGATAAATATTAACCAACCAGTCGAGACAAATTATGGCGCTATCTGCCCAAGACCAACTTAAAAGTGATGCGGCTGCCGCAGCGGTTTCACTTATTCAAGCTCAGCTAGATCATGACAGCGTGGTCGGTGTCGGCACTGGCTCAACGGTTAATTTCTTTATTGATGCATTGGCAGATAAAAAAGGCCATTTTAGAGCCGCAGTTTCTAGCTCAGAGGCGAGCACCGAGCGAATGCGCGCGCACGGTATTACCGTGCTTGATCTCAATGATGTCAATGAGATTGATTACTATATCGATGGCGCTGACGAATCCAACGAGCACTTACAATTAATTAAAGGGGGAGGTGCAGCGCTTACTCGAGAAAAAATTGTCGCCGCCGTAGCAAGAGAATTTATCTGCATTGCCGATGACAGTAAACTGGTCAAAGTATTGGGTGACTTCCCCTTACCGGTTGAAGTGATCCCCATGGCGAGAAGCTATGTAGCCAGAAAATTAGTCGCACTTGGTGGCGTGCCAGTTTATCGAGAAGGTGTAGTTACGGATAATGGTAATCATATTTTGGATATGCAAAATTTCAAAATCCCTAATCCAATTGAGACCGAACGCAGTATAAATAATATTACCGGGGTTGTTACCAGCGGATTGTTTGCCATGCGACCGGCTAATGTCTTGTTGCTAGGGACTAAAAATGGCGTTAAAACCCAGCGCGCTTAATCGCAAATCGGGCAGTAAAATTGAGTGGCGATGATGAATGCAAATACCCAACGCCGCTTTTAAGTATAAAAGGCCATATCATCGCCGTTAATAACGGCAATACAGCTTGGACATAAACGCGATTCAATTATTAGAAATAATAGTGAATCGCCTAGTTCGCTTGATAAAAAGATTTTTCTGTCCGCTTTTATGCCGTCCTTATTGTATAAGCCGGTTTTATTGACAACGAATAAACAAAAAGACATGTTCCACGCTTGACCCTTTGAAGGCAAAGCCCCAGACTTTTTGCCTCTGTAATTACCCTCCGATAAAGCTTTATAATTCGGGTTAGCGAACAATATCAGCCAATCTCAATAAACATAAAACCAGCCGTTTACGCAATCTTTAGGATACCGTTATGAGTGCATGCCCACATATCAATTTAGCCGACCCGGATAATTACGTTGGCGGTGTGCCATTTGAGTGGCTAAAACAGCTGCGCGCCGAGCAGCCGGTTTTTTGGCAGGAAACCGAAGTGTTTGCCACCGGCGGCTATTGGGCCATAACCAAACATAAAGATGTTGATTTTATCTCTAAACATCCGCTGTTATTTTCTTCTGCCGAACGCACGTGCATGCTGCAAGATATTGACGAAGAGCAATTACCCTTGCAGCAAATGATCCTTATCAATATGGATCCGCCCAACCATATTCAGCATCGTCGTATTATCCGTAAAGCGTTTGTTCCCAAAGTCGTTGACTCTTATCACGAGCGCTTTAAACAGGTTGCCAAAGATATTGTTGATCGTGTCGCCTCTAAAGGTCGCTGCGAATTTGTTCAGGATGTTGCTGCCGAGCTACCGCTTATCGCGATTTGCGAGTTAATGGGCGTCCCTATTGAGCACCGACATAAAATCTTTGACTGGACCAACACCATGATTGGCGGTGATGACCCGGATCTGACCACCACCGAAGAAGATGCCCGCAATGCAATGATGGAACTATTTATGTTCGGCCACCAAATGGCGACCGACTATGAAGCAAATAAAGCAAAAGGTATTGAAGGCGCTTATATTATGAGTGCGCTACTAGACGGTATTGATGGTGAAAAATTGTCGCATGAAGAATTTAGTAGCTTCTTTTTGATTCTGCTAATTGCCGGTAATGAAACCACTCGAACCGTTACCGCCCACGGTATGCGCTTACTGATGGACAACCCTGATCAATTACAACAGCTGATTGATAACCCAGCGATGATTCCCAATGCCATGGAAGAGATTCTTCGTTATCACACAGCAGTAGTCGCGTTTAGACGCACGGCAACCGAAGATGTGGATTTACCCAGCGGCCACACGATTAAAAAAGGCGACAACGTTGTGTTGTTTTATCACTCGGCGAGTCGTGATGAAGAGGTATTTAGCGATCCTGAAACCTTTGATATTACCCGACAAGAACGTGAAGATGTGAAAAACAAACATCGCGCCTTTGGTATTGGCGAGCATTTTTGCTTAGGTTCGCATTTGGCGCGACTTGAGTTACAAGTGATTTTTGAAGAAATTGTTCCAAGACTAAAAAATCCAAAATTGGATCAGCCGATTAATTGGTTGCGATCGAACTTTATTAACGGCATTAAGGAAATGCATATTACTTTTGATCCGGAATAGTATTACAACTAGAACAGTCTTATTTGCAAACCTCGTTTAAGTGGGGTTTGCAAATAGATAAGTTATTTTATAAGGAATGACTTAAGGAGCAAAACCAGTAACAGTATCCGGAAACACCCCACCCGCCTGCAATGTCCAGCCATCAAATTCACTAGCTAAACTGCTACTATCGCTGCGGCTTGCGCCAATATTAGTTAAATCAAACGCCGATGGATCAGTAGCACCACCCACACCATAGAGCGTTTCCGTACCATCGCTAAGCGGTACATTTATATCAGCACTACTAGTACCATTTACACCATTGGTATCGCCATCAGCAAAAGCATTTAGCAAATTAACGCTATTATCAACTAAGTTATTTAAAAGCACTGGGCTTCCACTAATAGAATTTAAATACCAAGCAGAAGTTATTGCTTCAGATGGATTCGCTTCACCATGGAAATTAAATGGCGCAAAGTCATAAAAGCGAAAACCATTGCCATTCCCATCGCCACGCGAATCCACATCTGACGGGAGGTTGTCAGCACTATCACCACTGCGCAGCAACCAGCGAACAAATACATTACCTGCAATATTTGCTTGCTCATGTCCGCAATGTACTCCATCAATAAAGCTTGCAGTAAGATCCACACCAGCACTAAAAGTAATAGCGGAAAGATCAGAAGTCGAGTCGACCTCATAACAACCATTGCGGAAATTGGAAATAACTATATTAGCCATACGTGCTTGAGTAGTGCCATCGGCAAATAGAATACCGAACTCTCTTGCATCAGAAGCCAACGAACTAATGCTTGAGTTATCTCTACCTGCAAGCGTGATATTAACTAACAGTGGAATTGCCGATGCGTCATTCGCATCACCGACATAAATACCGGCCCGACCACCGCTTGGACTACTGTCACTATATTGACCCACACGATGAATCACCAACATATCTTTTACCAAGCCGGTAAAGTTATCGTAGGACAAACCATCACGATTAGCGCCGGTAATTAACAACCATGCTAATTGCGCCTGATTGGCAGCACTATCGGATGATTGCAATCGAATCCCATCGCGCGCGGAATCATGCGATTGCAGATACTGGATTTCGGTATCGTCATGCACACCTTCCAGCACAATATTATCGGCATAGGTATTAGCACCCACTGTGACCTGCCCACCCGCCTCGGTAACAATAACGTACTGCATAGAGATATCACCGTTAGTCGCCAGTGTATCTTCCAGAATGATACCGCCCCACTCACCTGAGCCGGAAAAATCGGCATCGTCAGAAGAAAATATTACTGGATCATTAAGGGTGCCGGAAACATCCAGTGATGCACCTGGTGCGACATAAAGATAATCAAAACTTGCGCCGTCTTCACTGCCAAAAATCTCTGCGCCAGCCACAATGGTTAACTCTGGACTTGAGGCACCATCCCCCACATGCAATGCGCCGTTAAGATACCAATCGGTGCTAGCGGGTAGCGTTGCATCAACCGTTAAGGTGCCGTTAATTAAACATCGACCGCTGGTGCCAAGGCCAGTGGATTTTTCTACCGTTAAATCCCCTACGGTAGGACAAGCCGATTCCTCTGCGGCGCGATTAGGATCAGACTCAGCCTCACAACCAAGCAACAACACGCTCGCAATCAACAACATAAATAATTTCATATCGCTCTCCTTTTCGATTCACACTATTGAATCGCTAGTTAATTTCCCTAATCGGCCTGCTAAATACTGTGGTTTTTTTATTGGCTACAAACGGACTAAGCTAGATCTCCCAATAAACGCAAAAATTCCTGCCGCGTATTGTAGGACTCCCGAAACTCTCCCAGCATAACTGATGATCCCATAACCGAGTTTTGTTTTTCAACCCCGCGCATCATCATGCACATATGTTTAGCCTCAACAATAACGCCCACACCCGCCGCGCCTGTTACATCAATAACTGCGTCGGCAATCTGTCGGGTTAAACGCTCCTGAATTTGAAATCGCTTGGCATACATATCAACAATGCGAGCAAATTTGGATAAACCCAATACTTTGCCATTGGGTATATAACCAATATGGCAAGTACCAACAAACGGCAACATATGATGTTCACACATCGAGTAGAGCTCAATATTTTTAACCACTACCATCTCGTCAGTGCCAGACTCAAAAACAGCACCATTCACTATTTCTTCTAGCGACTGATTGTATCCCTGAGCAATAGCACGCATGGCTTTTGCCGCACGCTTGGGTGTATCTTGCAATCCTTCTCGATCAAGATCTTCACCAAGCTCTAGCAATATGCTGCGGTAATTATTTTCTAGCGTTTGATTATCATTAGTCTCTGGCATGTTTTTTTCCATACTGAATTTATCAAAGGGTAATACTTATTTTTTTAGCTCTCGGATCTTTTACTGCTGCGGCGATCAAAGTAAATATCGGCCGCTTGGCTTACCCGCTCAAAATACGGTTCGCTTTCACAAGCCAAGTGATGCTTGGCATCTTGAATTCGAAATTGTTTTGCCTGCGGAAATTTATTTTGAATAGCGGCTAAATTATATTTCCAATCGACAGTTTTATCGCCCTCACCTTGGACAATTAATATTTCCATATCGCTCCAACTTAAATCTTTAAAGCGCTTATTCCATTGCAACATTGCAGATATCCAAGCTAGAGGCGTTCGTGTTGGTTGCAGGGGGTCTTGATGCTTTACAAAATGCAAAAAATCTTCATCGTGCGAATTATTGGAAAAGCCGCGTTTAATACCGCGAACAAAACCTTTCAAGATCCAATGCGCGACACGAATTTTCTGCCAACCGGCAGGCCTAACCAATGGCGCTAGCAATAACACTTTATCAAACGGACCGGTTTGCTCATCGTATTGCTGACTTAGCAGATAATCCATTACAACCGCGCCACCCGTGCTCTGACCAATCGCATGCCATGGCGCTGGCACTTTCTGATAAAAGAATTCTAAACATTGGCGCAATACTAAAACGTAATCGCCAAAGCTGTCGATTGACGCACTCTCACCCGAGGACAAACCATGACCGGGCAAATCAATAGCAACAACATTACAACCCCGATGTAATAAGTAGTTAATGACTTTACCAAACAGACCAACGTGATCGGTATAACCGTGTACAATAAAACACGTACGGCTGGCATTGTGATTAGCAAAATAATGGCAGGCAATACGGAAATTGTTACAAGAGAGATACCCTAAATACTGCTCTACACTAGCGATTTTTTTTTGAAAGTGGATATCGTAAAAGTCCAGATAGCCCAACTCTTCATCACTGGGAGTAAACGGCACGCTGATATCCAGCGGCCTAAGCTCATTGCGAAGCTGATCGATATTCATGGGCTATCACTCCGTTTAACTTATGCCAAACTGCCGATTTATTTTGATAAAAACGAATACTTAAGCGCAGACAGATTTTTAATTCGAAGAACCACGCTGCTCAAGAATTTCAACCGCCGGTAATACTTTACCTTCAACAAATTCTAAAAACGCGCCGCCACCGGTTGAAATATAACTGACTTTATCTGCAACATTATATTTATCGATAGCCGCCAGCGTATCACCCCCACCGGCAATCGAAAAGCCAGCGCTAGCTGCAATAGCAGCAGCAACCGCTGCGGTCCCTTCGCCAAACTGATCAAATTCAAATACACCAACCGGGCCGTTCCATATAATGGTTTTTGCATCCGCTAAAATAGCCTCAAGCTGCTTGCGACTTTGCGGACCTATATCAAAAATCATATCGTCTTCAGTTACATCATCAGCAGACTTCACTTCAGCTACGGTGGATGCGGAAAATTCTTTTCCGGTCACTACATCAACCGGCAAGGGAATGGCGGTTTTTTTCGCTAATGTACTGGCAGTGCTTAGCAAATCGTGTTCGCACAAAGATTTACCCACCGGCTTACCGGCTGCCGCTAAAAAGGTATTGGCTATACCGCCGCCGACAATTAGCTGATCAACTTTTTCAGATAGCGTATCCAATACCGATAGCTTGGTTGACACTTTAGAGCCACCAACAATCGCAACCATCGGTCGCGCCGGATTTGCTAAGGCTTTTTCAAGTGCATCAAGCTCGGCGGCTAATAATGGGCCTGCGCATGCGATGGGAGCAAATTTGGCCACGCCGTGCGTAGATGCCTGCGCACGATGCGCGGTACCAAAGGCATCCATCACAAATACATCACAAATATCGGCATAGGCTTGCGCCAGTTTATCATCGTTAGATTTTTCGCCTTGGTTAAAGCGCACGTTTTCTAGCAGGCAGACTTCACCATTGGCCAATTGCTTTAGTGCGGATTGATCGCTTTGCCAATTAGCAAGTAATGGGACATCGCGATTTAAAACTTGAGCTAAATGTGCTGCGACAGGCGCCAAACTAAAGGCTGCATTTTGCTCTGCGCTTGCGCCTTCTTCTGGTCGTCCCAAGTGAGACATTAAAATGACTTTTGCGCCCGCTTTAAGCGCAGCTTCAATACTGGGTATTGCCGCGCGAATTCGCGCATCAGAAGATACTGCGCCATCTTTAATCGGTACGTTTAAATCCTCGCGAATCAATACACGCTTGCCGTTTAAATCAATATCCTTCATTAACATTAAAGACATTTATATTTTCTCTCTATTGAAGCCGATAATAATTTGTTCTCGAAAGTACTTCTTTTTCGACAGCGTTTCTTTTTCTAAAATGCTTATTTTTCTATAGTGCGTCTCTGTCGATAGCATTTACTTTTTCGACAGTTAAACCCTTGTCTCGCTACTTATTTAAATTTGCTTTTAAGTACAAAGCCAAATCCAACATACGATTGGCGAACGCCCATTCATTATCAAACCAGATCAGCACATTAACCGTGCGGCCCGCGCTAACCCTTGTTTGATTGGCGTCAATAACACCCGAGCGTATATCGTGATTAAAATCGCATGAAGCTAACAGCTCTTCGGTATAACCTAACACACCCGGCAACTGTTGTTCAGCCGCTTGACGAAGGCAATCATTAACCGCCTCCTCAGTGGTTTGATCGCGCACATTAATGGTGACATTTAATGCCGAGACATTATTAACCGGTACTCGTAAAGCATGGGCGACAAACTTTCCACGCAAACCGGGTAACACGCGCTCAATGCCCTGTGCCAAAGCTGTATCTACCGGAATAATGGATTGCGATGCGGCGCGATTGCGACGTAAGTCTTGGCTGTGATAAGCATCAATAACCGGCTGATCATGCATCGACGCATGAATTGTCGTCACCACACCGTTTTCAACACCAAAAGCTTTATCAAGTACGGATAAGACTGGAATCAATGCATTACTGGTACAGGATGCCGCAGACAAAACGGTGGCCGAAGTATCAACCTGTTGATGATTGACGCCGTAGACTAGCGCAGGAATATCCGCTTCACCGGGATTTGATAACAACACTTGTCGCGCGCCGGATTGAATATGTTTTTGCGCATCGGCTGCGGAGGTGATTTTACCGGTGCACTCCATCACTAAATCGATATCCAAATCGCGCCATGGCAGTAAACCATGATCAGGCTGCTGAATTAAATCGATGGCAGTATCGTCAATAAATAATTGCTGTTGTTCCGGCTCGCATCGCACTGGCGCAGGAAAAGTGCCATGCGTGCTGTCGTAATGCGTTAAATAAACAATCGCATCATGCGGTGCCAGTTCATTAATAGCCGCTATCGATAGCGCAGCAGTATCGTCACGCTCATACCATGCTCGCAGCACACAGCGCCCGACCCGCCCATAACCATTGATTGCTAACCGCATACGCTTTGCCGCTTAATAATACCAACCCGGCCCAACAAATTTAGGCGGGTAACTGATCTTCCAACAAACCTCTTACAGCTTCTGTTACCGCTGCAGTGGTAATACCAAAGTGTTCAAATAATTGCTCGGCAGGTGCAGACTCACCAAAACTAGTCATACCTACAACCCGGCCATCCAAACCAACATATTTGTACCAAAAATCGACATGCGCTGCTTCAACCGCAACACGATTGACCACTTGTGCCGGTAATACTGATTCGCGATAAGCTGCATCTTGCTGATCAAAAACATTGGTCGCTGGCATTGAAACCACACGTACATGATAGCCTTCCTCTGCTAATGCCTTGGCAGAATCAACCGCTAAACTCACTTCTGAACCGGTCGCGATAATAACCGCATCCAACTCATCAGCATTAGCCGAACCTTCAATCAATACATAACCGCCCTTAGCGATATTGGCAACCTGCGTGGCGTCTCGCTCTTGGTGAGGCAAGCTTTGACGGGTAAAGATTAATGCCGACGGACCGTCGGTACTTTCGATGGCAGCTTTCCATGACACGGCAGATTCAACCGTATCGCATGGACGCCAAGTACTGAGATTTGGCGTGGTGCGCAAATTAGTTAGCTGCTCCACCGGTTGGTGCGTTGGGCCATCTTCACCCAGACCAATAGAATCATGGGTATAAACCAAGATGCTGCGCTGCTTCATAATCGCAGCCATTCGAACCGCGTTGCGCGCGTATTCCATAAATACTAAAAAGGTTGCGCCGTAAGGAACAAAACCGCCGTGCAATGCCATACCGTTCATCATCGCCGACATGCCAAACTCGCGAACGCCGTAATAGAGATAGTTGCCCGAGGCATCAGCAGCAGTCACCGCCTTTGAGCCTTTCCAAATCGTGTTGTTGGAACCGGCCAAATCAGCCGAGCCTCCTAGCATCTCAGGTAATAGTGGGCCGTAAGCATCCAAACAGTTTTGCGACGCTTTGCGGGTCGCAATGCTGGCGCCATCGGCCTGACATTGGGCAATATAGGCGCTGGACTGCGCGGCAAAGTCGGCGGGTAGATCGCCAGACATACGACGTTGGAATTCAGCGGCTAATTCAGGATGCGCCGATTGATAAGCGGCAAAGCGTTGCGACCATGCATCTTCGGCAGCAGCGCCACGCTCTTTGGCATCCCAGCTTTGGTAGATATCATCAGGAATTTCAAACGGCGCGTGCGACCAACCTAGCTCAGCGCGAGCGGCGGCAACTTCATCGGTACCCAATGCAGCGCCATGAACGCCAGAAGTACCCTGCTTATTAGGCGAGCCAAAACCAATAATGGTTTTACAGCAAATCAGTGTTGGGCGATCGCTATCAGCCAGTGCCGCTTCAACCGCTGCTTTAATCGCATCGGCATCGTGGCCGTCTACGTTAGCAAGTACTTGCCAACCGTAAGCCTCAAAGCGGGCCGGGGTATTATCAGTAAACCAACCTTCAACTTCGCCATCAATCGAGATACCGTTATCATCGTAAAAGGCGACTAATTTGCCTAAGCCCAAGGTGCCAGCCAGCGAGCAAGCCTCGTGCGAAATACCTTCCATCAAGCAGCCGTCACCTAAAAAGGTGTAGGTATTATGATCAACAACAGAATGATCTTTGCGATTAAATTGCGCTGCCATCACCTTCTCGGCAAGCGCCATACCAACGGCATTAGTAATACCTTGGCCTAGAGGGCCGGTAGTGGTCTCAACACCCGGCGCATAACCATACTCGGGATGGCCCGGTGTTTTTGCATGCAATTGACGGAAGTTGCGCAGCTCTTCAATCGGCAATTCATAACCCGATAAATGCAGCAGTGAATAAATCAGCATTGAGCCGTGGCCATTCGATAAGACAAACCGATCGCGATCATGCCAGTCAGGATTCTGCGGATTGTGCTTTAAAAAGTCATTCCACAGCACTTCGGCAATATCGGCCATTCCCATTGGCGCGCCGGGGTGTCCGGAATTGGCTTGCTGAACAGCATCCATTGATAAAGCACGGATCGCATTGGCTAGGTCACGGCGTGAGGCCATTAAGATGACTCCTGATATTGGGAAATTGAGCAGGTAAACGACGGATAAATCGGCCAAAAGCCGATTAAACGTGAGCACCCGTAAAAAAAGGGCGCTATTGTCGCTTAAGCGGGCGAAATGGGCAATTTGTTTACATGCTATTAATACGTGTAAGCCAGTATTTAGCCGGTATACGGAGCCATAAAAGCTGAAGGAAACGGCAAACTATCGGCCGGATCCGCCTCAGCCGACAAAAATTCTCGAATCCGCATCCTAGCTGGGCCAAGCACGTCGAGTCTGAACAGCGTCAATCACAGCTATAAAATATCGTTAGATCAACAATTGCCAACTATCGTGAACTGATATTTGATCACATTATGCTAATATCGCCGCCCATAGGCCATGCGATCGCATTGTTCATTATGCTGAACAATATAGCGATAGATAGCGCTGTAGACAGCGAAAATAGCCATATACCATCGACGACTTATACTTACTACTTACTTTACTAAAACCGGGATCCTGGATCAGCTATGTCAAACTCTGAACCCCAATTTCAAAAACAACTCGCCAAAGTAATTGGACAAGACGGTTTTATTGCCGCACTCGACCAAAGCGGCGGCAGCACCCCAAAAGCATTAAAACTCTACGGTGTAGAAGAAGATGCTTACAACAATGATGAACAGATGTTTGCCGTTGTCCACAAGATGCGCAGCCGAATCATCACCAGCCCAAGCTTTAACGGTGACCGCGTACTAGGCGCCATTCTGTTTGAAAACACCCTCGGTAGAGAGATTGAAGGCCTCAACTCGGCGTGCTTTTTATGGCAAAACAAAAACGTTGTGCCGTTTTTAAAAGTCGACAAAGGTCTGGCCGATCTTGCCGACGATGTGCAACTAATGAAACCCATTCCCGAGCTTGACGCCCTACTCCGCAAGGCCAAGGCGCAAAATGTCTTTGGCACCAAAATGCGCTCGGTGATTAAACTGGCTAATCAAGCCGGTATTGCCGCTGTAGCGGAACAGCAATTTGCGGTCGGCAAACAGATTATTGCCGCCGGTCTGGTTCCCATTATTGAGCCAGAAGTGGATATCAATAGCCCTCAAAAAGCCGACGCCGAGCAAATTCTGAAAGAACAATTACTGCTGCAACTCAACCAATTAGCTGACGATCAACAAGTGATGCTAAAACTCACACTACCTGAGCGAGCCAATTTTTACCGCGACTGCATCGAGCATCCTCGGGTACTAAAAGTTGTTGCGCTATCAGGCGGTTACGATCGTAATGAAGCCACTCGTCGCACTGCAGAAAACAATGGCATGATCGCCAGCTTCTCGCGAGCATTAACGGAAGGGCTGAATGCACAGCAATCCGACGAGGCATTTAATCAATCACTCGACAGCGCTATTGAGGCCATTTTTCAAGCGTCAAAAACCTAAGCGCAGCAACGGCGTTAGGGCTAGCGAGAAAGGGTGATTTTTATCAGCTTTTTGCCATTTGCGCGCCATAAAGCGCGCAGACTCTGGTAGAATCGCCATCCTTTTTTCGGCTGCTGCCAGATGCCGCTGTTCTTATAGGTCGCTATACGCTGTTTTTATATCGACGTTTAACAATAGCAATGCCGCCGGTTAATAACGCGCACATAAGAATTGTCTATGGAATTTGTTGTAGGGCAACGCTGGGTTAGTCAAGCCGAGCCACAATTAGGTTTAGGTTTAGTCGTTGAAACCGACGGCCGACATATCACGTTAAACTTTCCAGCCGCTGAAGAAGATCGTATCTACGCAGCTAACAGCGCTCCGCTGGCGCGAGTAGTTTATCAAACCGGCGACACGCTGCACGATATCGAACAAAACGAATTACTGGTTACCGCGGTCGAAGATGTTAACCAGATAAATTATTATTTGGCGACCAATGCCGATGGCGAAGAACGAATTATTCCCGAATCCAATATCTCGGCGTCTATTCAGTTAAGTTCGCCAACGCAGCGTCTTTATAGCGGTCAATTTGATAAAAACGCCGCCTTTCAATTGCGCGCCGCCACCTTACACTTTCGCTATCAACTGCAATGCTCACCCGCGCGCGGCTTGTTAGGGCCACGAACTAATCTGCTTAGACACCAAATTTATATCGCCCATGAAGTCGCCTCACGTTATGCGCCACGGGTTTTGTTGGCCGACGAAGTAGGTCTGGGTAAAACCATTGAAGCCGGTATGATTTTGCATCATCAACTGCAAACCGGATTAGCAAGCCGAGCGCTTATTATTGTACCCGAGCCGCTATTGCATCAATGGCTGGTTGAAATGCTGCGAAAGTTCAACTTGCATTTTTCGCTATTTGATAAAGAGCGCTACGATGAATTGCGTGAAAGCGATGAAGAAAGTAATCCCTTTGAATCTGAACAATTAATTCTATGCAGTCTGGACTTGTTCAACAGTGACGAACGTATTGTTCAAGAAGCCTGTGAAGCGGGTTGGGACCTCACCATTGTTGATGAAGCCCATCACTTACAGTGGTCAGAGCAAGAGACCAGTACTGAATATCAAATCATTGAACAAATCTCGCGTTTTAGTGCCGGTTTATTATTGTTAACCGCCACACCCGAACAACTTGGCATAGAAAGTCATTTTGCGCGCCTACGATTATTAGACCCGGCGCGATTCCATAGCCTAGCGGCTTTTATCGAAGAGCAAAGTCACTTTGTTGAACTCAATGATGTAGTCAGTGCGCTGGCCAATAATGAAACTTTATCCGAGCCGCAGCAAAAACAACTGGCAACATATATAGGCGAACTACCTGCCGACGGTAGCTGGGACGACGAGGCGCACCACCAAAAACTTATTAACCGACTGTTAGATCGTCACGGCACTGGCCGGGTCCTTTTCCGTAATACCCGCGCAGCCATTCAAGGATTTCCACAGCGGGTACCTCATGCTTATCCGCTCGACAAACCCGTCGACTACGCGAATGAAACAGGCTTATACCCAGAGCGAGCATCACAATTAAGCGGCGACGAATGGCTGGATAACGATCCACGTGTCAGCTGGCTAGAGGCGTTTTTAAAAGAACATCGCAATCATAAAGTATTATTGATTTGCGCCAACCCGAATACCGCAGTGGATTTAGAAAAGCATCTTCACTTAACCTTGGGTATACGCAGCGCAGCATTTTATGAAGGCTTATCAATTATCGATCGCGATAGAGCGGCTGCCTACTTTGCCGATGAAGATAGCGGCGCGCAGGTTTTAATTTGTTCGGAGATTGGCAGCGAAGGTAGAAACTTTCAATTTGCTCATCACTTGGTTTTATTTGACTTACCGACCAACCCGGATTTATTAGAACAGCGCATTGGTCGTCTTGATCGAATAGGTCAAACCGAAGATATTCAAATCCATGTGCCATTTATTAAAGATTCCGCACAAGAATATTTATATCGCTGGTATCAAGAAGGCTTAAACGCTTTTGAGCAAAGCTTTTCGGCAGGCTTATCGGTTTCGCAACAATTCGCCCAACAACTTGCACCATGGCTTGAGGGTGAAAGCGGTGAAGACTTTGAACAATTAATTACTGCCACCGCTGCACATACTTTAAGTGTTAGAGAAGAATTGCAAAACGGCAGAGATCAATTACTGGAACTCAACTCCTGTAATAAAGTTGTTGCCGATGAAGTTATTCAAACCATTGCAGATGCCGAGCGCTCGGAAGTTTTGCAATCGTATATGATGATGTTATTCGACATCTTCGGTGTTGATTCGGACTTTCACTCCGAACATTGTTTAGTGCTCTACCCAACCGATCAAATGCTTACCGGTCATTTTCCCGGTTTAAAGGATGAAGGCGTTACTATTTGCTTTGACCGTGCCAAAGCCCAGCAACGCGAAGATATGGAATTTGTGACCTGGGAAAATCCCATGGTTAGCGAATCGATAGAAACCGTATTAGGTATGGAGCTAGGCAATGCTGCCATCGCCGCCTTAAAACTTAAATCGATTCCCGCTGGCACTTTAATGGTGGAATGCTTTTTTGCCATTCAATTTAGCGCGCCGAAAAAATTGCAACTCGATCGCTTTTTACCGGCCACACCTATTCGTGTATTGCTTGATAGTACGGGTAAAGATTTAACGACAACCATTAAGCATGCGCAAATGAACAAGCTTTGCGGTCACCTTAAAAAATCTAACCGTCTTGCGATTATCAAACAGATACGCGGCGAGTTAGAAAAAATGATTGCCCAAGCGCAAAAGCAAGCGCAAGTAAAAGCCCAGCCAATGATCACCGCAGGTAAAGAGCGGGTGATTGAAACGGTAGGCGAAGAATTCAATCGACTTACGGAACTCAAAGCGCTTAACGGTACGATTCGCGAAGATGAAATCGAATTTGTTAAAACAAGACAGAGTGAAGCCTTAAAGCATATTGAAAATGCGACCGCAGAGTTACAAGCAGTGAGAATCGTTATTAATACTTAAGGCCAAGACGCTTAAAGCTTGTCAAACCAATAATGCCGGATATAAACAACCATGCCGCAGCCGGTACCGGTACTTGTGAAATGGCGATAGTGCCATCGAGGCCGACCGAGAAGGATCCCACCGCTGAATTCAGAACCGGCTCATCCGTTGTACTGTTGAAGGCGTTCTCGTATTGCACATACCACAGCGGCGTAAGCGATGAGCCCACCGATGTAAACGTACTCTGTAGTACCAACTGATCGATGGTGCTAGGATATTGCGCGGTAAACACTTCATTAATCAATGCAAATTCCCGCGAGCCACTCGCTTCTAACTGGATATCATCCAGCATATTAAACCAGATTGTTTTCTTCTCCCCCAACTATTGACCCGTTTCGACAGCATTGGCCAACTGACTGCTTGAGGAGCTACTAACCAAGCCATTATTTTGATACGACGGCACTTCACCCGCCGCAGGTGGGCCGCCGACTCTGCCTATATCATTAACTCCGGCAATTAGCGCCCACTCCGACCCCGGGTGCGCTGCAAGAAATGCAGCGAGGCCGCTTGATGTTACTGCGGCGTTGGCACCGTCAACGATATCTTGCCCGTCGAGTAATAAATCAAAAAAATAAAAATCTGCACCAGCTGCATCTTTCACAACCACAACCGCTGAATCATCATCGAATGCTGCGTGAGAATGAGAAGCTATAAGACACGCTAATACGAGGGACGCTGGCTTTTTCATATATCTCTCCTTGAACTATTTTATTTATTTTTAGTGACAACTAAACCACGTTGTTAGTTGAAATCACCCTAGCAGGCGACTCGGTATCGATTGCGCTTACCACCACTAGCATAAAAGAATAACTCGTTGCGAATTCGACAAAGCAATATGACTGGCCTTGCTAAATTTCTTCATACTTTTAATAAGGGTTTTCGCACTTACAAAACACCTCTTGCTTTAGCGGCGACCCAAGGTGCTATGAAAGTTACTAACAACACGATAATAAATAAATTGCCGTCCTGTAGATTAAAAACCTGCGCAATTTCCTGCCATGATTTTCCTACAACATAATGGCCAAATGGAAATTCAACCAGCAGGGTAAGCGAAACCCAAAATAAGCCAATAACAAAATATCCTTTCTCGTTTGGCAAATCGAATAAGCTGATCGACACCCAAGAGACCGCCAAGATGAGAGCTGAAAGGGTTAAGCCACTCAAAGGAAGCGCATATTCTGTTCCAACAACAGCCACCAAAACCATTTCTCGGAACAGTCCATTGATTATCGCCACAAAAAATATTGCAAGCCATATTCCAGTCGCTCTAAATGATATCGCGATCATAGCTGTGTGGAGAATTATCCTGATTAACTACGCAAAATTAAGCGAAGCTTGGTTCAGATAGTCAATGGGCGGCTTTATCGGCCATACTATTCTTACTCATAACAGGCAATTCAAAAGATCTATTAGCCTTATCATTTTTATTCAGTAAAAAAATACAGCGTACAAATTAAAAATAATCTTATTAGTAATCAACGCGATAGCGTTTAAGGGGAAGTGAGATCTCAGACAAAACTGACAGGAACACAAATCCCTTTCCCTTGATCACATCCCTATCGACTATAAATATCAAAACCTTAAATACTTTGAAGCTAAAGGCGAGAGCAGCACTGCTGCTTCCGAACGATGGATACGAACAGCTTCCACATATTTCTTAAATAAGCTGCGGCTATATACCGGGCATTAAGAGCGTTAACTAATACGGCAGGGAAATCTTGAGGCAGGGGGAAAATTTGTAGGCTTTAAATTTTTAATATGTGGTTATCACCGAGTATACAAAAACCTTTGTGGTCAAAAGTATACTCGGCAAATAAACCGTACTTACTTTGTATAACTATTTATAGCGCTGCTAAAATCGCTTCAGCACTACTGGCTTCAATACCCGGACCCGGCTCAACATTTAATGCCGTGATCGTACCGTTATCAACAATCATTGAATAACGCTGCGAACGCGTACCCAGACCAAAACCCGAACCATCGAGCTCAAGACCCAATGCAGACGTTAACTCACCATTACCATCGGCAAGCATCAATAGCTCTTCAGCATTTTGGTTATCGCCCCAAGCGCCCATAACAAATGCGTCGTTAACCGACAGACACACAATAGTATCGACACCCTTGGCTTTAATTTTATCGGCGTTAACGACAAAGCCAGGTAAATGAGTGACCGAGCAACCCGGCGTAAACGCGCCCGGCACTGCAAACATAACCACTTTTTTACCGTTAAAAATTGAATCAGTTGTAATATCTTCGGGACCTTTTTCACCCATTACTTTTAGGGTGCATGAAGGAATTTTATCGCCTTGTTGAATTGCCATGATTTTTATCCTGTGGATTGACATAGGTTGGAGAAGCTTTCTCGGCCAGCAATTCTACCGCAAAGATTTTAGCTTTGCCGCCGTTTTAGCTGCGGATTGCTCGGTTTTTTAACCAATTATAATAAAAGGTAATTTACATTACGGGCCAGATCATATGAATGGATCATTCATAACAATAAATAACAGACGCTGGCGATAATAACTGCACCCAGTATATTTAGCACCAGCCCAGTGCATATCATATCCGTGGAGCGAATATGGCCGCTGCCAAATACAATGGCATTCGGCGCAGTCGCTACCGGCAACATAAAGGCGCAGCTGGCGCTTAAGGTTGCTGGAATCATAAGCAGCATAGGGTCAAGGCCCGCACCAATGGCCGCCGCCGCCAATATTGGCAACAGCAAAATGGTAGTCGCCATATTGCTGGTCGACTCGGTCATCATGCTGACTGCCAAACACAGCACTAACATCATAAAGAATACCGGCAGTATCGACAGCGCCGCAAAGGTATCACCCAATGCGGTACTTAAACCAGAAACGGCAAAAGCCTTGGCAATACAAATGCCTCCGGCAAACAGTAATAAAATGCCCCACGGAATCTGCACCGCCTGCTCCCATTGCAGTAAGCGCCCGCCTTTACCATTAGGGATCACAAACAGTGCTATCGCGCCCAGTAGCGCCACCGCAGCATCGTTAGCTTGCGGTACATTAAGCAATCCGCTCCAGCCACCAAAAGGTTCGCTACGCGTTATCCAAGCCAAGGCGGTGCAGGCAAATACAATTAACACCCGCTTCTCGGCTGGCTGCCATTGACCCGCAGAAGGCAATTCCAATGGCTTACCCTGACCCTTATTCACCTGACGGGTTAGCCACCAAGCAATAACCGGTATAAAAACAATAACCACTGGTACGGCAATCTTCATCCACTCGACAAAGCCTATCGTCTTGCCCGTGACCTCGGTATACACCTGCATAAACACCAGATTAGGCGGCGTACCAATCGGCGTACCCATACCACCAACATTAGCGGCATAGGCAATACCCAGCATCATTGCCAAAGGCAGGCGGGGATTCTCACTTTTTTCTAGAATCGCAAGAGCAATAGGTAAAAGCATAAGTGTCGTTGCGGTATTGGAGATCCACATACTTAATACGGCGCTCGCCAACATAAAGCCAATCACCACACTGCGATCGCTTGCTCCTCCGGCAACGCTACGGCAAGCATTGACCATATAAATAGCCAAACGGCGATGCGTACCGGTTGATTCCATTCCGCGCGACAACATAAAGCCGCCAAGCATAAGAATAATTAGCGGACTGCCATAAGACGCAGCAACCTGCGAGGAATCAAGCACGCCAAATATTGGGAATAGCGATAACGGAATTAACGAAGTCACCGGAATCGGCACCGGCTCAGTAACCCACCAGAGAATACACCAGAGAGTGATAGCCGCAGTGATAGCGGCGGCTGTTCCCAGCGTATCAGGCAACAGTAGAAACAATAAGACCGCAGCGAGCGGCCCCATAATTAATTTAATCGTTACAGCTTTATTTTCGTTAGCAGAACCATTAACAGCAAGATCCGAAATACTCACTAATTCCCCTAGACTCCCTAACAAATAGTCTATTTAACAGATAGCCACTTCAACCAATCGCCTATTTAATTATTAAGCGCTTAGACAATTATCATTTTACGCAATAGGCGTATTGATTGAAGAAAAGCAGCCAGAAAAATTTATTCTACCCCATAACCCACCGGTGCGAGCAAAATTCTCTCACCGGTAAATGAGCCAATATACAATGTCTCGCCGACCCTTAATGCCGCAGTACCCGCGCCATAGAACTTGCCATCAGCACGGAACAATAACTTTTTCGAAAAATCATTGGCGTCGATTTCTACAATATCAAATTCAGCAGGACAATTACCGCTACCATCGCTAAGGCATCCGGCCATATCCAAGAAGTTAAAATCGTGGGTGGCCACCAATAATTTGCCGGGATTCAATGTATCCCAGTTAGTATTATCAGCGCTGCGAATATCGATTTCATGAACAATTTCCTTGCTAGCGAGATCGAGTATACGTAATTTATCCTCGCCATAAATATTGATAAACACACGATTAATGTTTTTATCGGCAACGACACCATTAGGCATTACACCCTCAGTATTCGCGACTGGCGTTAAACCGCTCTGCAAATCCCACTGCCATAAAAAACCGGTATCGCGACCCAGAAAATAATCGAGCATACCCAGCATTCCCCCATCGCGGGACATCATCCGTGTAGTCACAAAACCATTATCAAGTGCAGCAACATCATTAAAAGAGCTATCGTCCCTCGCCTCAACACAGCCACGCCAAATTAGCTGCCATTCGGCACTATCGTTTTTTAACAACTCAAACATCTCGATCGCTTCACGGCCACCATGATTCACCACCAGCAACTGCCAACGACCACCGGGTCGCTGCGATAAATCGATACCATGCGGCGAAAAATATTCTGGCTCTGTACAACTGGTATCACCCCATATCGCATTATTTCCACGTAAATCATTACTACTTTGCGAAGAATACAATTCGGTTCGGCTATGATCGGCCAGATGTAAAATAGATAGCTTTCCTTCGTTCTCACCCATATGGCCATACTCGCTAACCAAAATACCCTTGCCGTCGGGTAATAGCGCTAAGTCTTCAGGAGATTGAAAGCCACAGATTGGCGTTAAGCCATCAAAGGGCGCGCACAGATCCTGATCGCTAGCCATATCATTACCGCCACACGCTGATAGCTGAAGCAGCAGCGCTGACATTAGCGGCAGTAGTAATCTGGATAGCCGCTTGTTAGCAAACTTGTTAACCAAAAAGCCCAAAGCATCTGTCATTTTTTGCCCCATAATCTCTAGTTGTTTTTATTGCGATTTTAGATGCTAACGCCACTGAGCTATTAACACACTAGCTGCAAAGAATAGTAACCGGTATTTAACCTAAGCTGACTCAATGTATCAATATCTAACAGCAATTTGCGTGGTATGATTTGCATCTATTTTGAACGATGGCTTAATATCGCCTCAAAGCGAAAACGGTCTGTTCATTTTGTAGAGGCAAAAGCTGCCTGTTCATTTGATCAAAGTCTGCATTCAATCAACGTCTGCATTCCAGCAAAGTAAATAGACTCAGCTCCCGGAATAAGATATCAAACCATGACCGCAAGATTAATCGACAATTTTGGTCGCCAGATTACCTACGCAAGACTGTCGGTAACCGATCGCTGTGATTTTCGTTGTGTGTATTGCATGGCCGAGGAAATGACCTTTCTCCCCAAAAACGACATTCTTTCCTTAGAAGAGTTACTGCAAGTCGGCACCGCTTTAGTCAATGCAGGTATTAGCAAAATTCGTTTGACTGGCGGCGAACCGCTTATCCGCAATAATGTTATGTGGCTAGTAGAGCAACTCAGCCAGCTTGACGGCTTAGAAGAGCTTACGCTAACAACCAATGGCTCGCAGCTGGTTAAGTATGCCGATCAGTTAAGACGCTTTGGCGTTAAGCGGGTCAATATCAGTATTGACTCATTGCAAGCCGATAAATTTAAAGACATTACACGTACCGGAAAATTACAAGCGGTACTCGATGGTATTGACGCAGCAATAGATGCCGGCTTTGAGCAAATCAAATTAAACAGCGTGATCTTAAAAAATCGCAACGACGACGAAATTCTTGCATTGGTTAAATATGCCAGTGATAAAAATATTGATATTGCGTTTATTGAAGAAATGCCGCTAGGTGATATTGTTGAACATGACCGGCTGTTGGCTTTTTGCTCCAGCGATGAAATCCGACAAATCATTGATAAGGAATTTGGTTTACAAGCCAGCGATAAAAAAACCAACGGCCCATCAAAATACTTTACTCTTAACAGTAATGCCAATAAAAACAGCAAAACCCATGTTGGTTTTATATCCCCTCATAGCAATAACTTTTGCAGCGAGTGCAATCGCATACGCGTGACTGTAGAAGGTCGTCTATTACTGTGCTTGGGCAATGAGCATTCAATTGATTTAAGAGCGCTTATTCGTGATCAAAATGCAGATATTACCCAGCTAACTGAAGCCATAGATAAAAGTATGGCTATCAAACCCGAGCGACACTACTTTGATTTATCCGAGCAACCACAAATTGTTCGCTTTATGAATATGACTGGCGGTTAAAATAATACCCACTAGCGAAGATAAAAATTTATTGCATAACTTAACTATGCCCGAAGCAGAAAGCATACAAAACATTATTCACACGCTGTCGCTAGAGCCGCATATCGAAGGTGGTTATTTTCGGCGCACTTATGCTGCAGAGCCAGAGAACGGCAAATTTTTTGCCTCATCGATTTATTATTTATTAACTGCGCAATCGCCAGTAGGTCATTTGCATCGCAACCGTAGCGATATTATTCACTACTTTCACTCGGGCCAAAGCTTTCGCTATACCTTAATCGATACGCAAGGGTATTTATCGACGGTAACACTCGGCAACAATATCGATCAGGGTGAAACACCGCAGCTATTAGTCAAAGGCGGATACTGGAAAGCCAGTGAGCTGTTAATCGATCAAACAGATCCCGAGCAATACGGATTAATATCGGAAGCAGTTGTGCCCGGCTTTAATTATCAGGATATGCAAATTGCCACTAGCCATGATTTATTAACGCTCTGGCCGCAACACCAAAATACACTACAACATTTAATTAAAAAGGCTTAGCTAAAAAGCAAAAAGGATAAAGTTATGACATCAACAACCCGCCATCCGGAACTTAGCTGCTACTTATTACCCGGACACACTGCAACGCCAGCTGACGCAATTGAAGAAGCCAAACAGGCAGAAGCCTTAGGCTTAGGCAAGGTTTGGCTATCAGAGCGCTTTGATGTAAAAGATGCTGGGGTAATTTGCTCGGCAGCACTAACAGTAACCAAGTCAATTAAAGTAGCCACGGCAGCTACCAATATTCATACCCGACATCCGATGGTATTAGCTACCATGTGTAGCTCATTGCATTATTTATCTGGCGGCCGTTTTGAGCTTGGACTCGCGCGCGGCGTAAACATCCGCAACGATTTAATGGGTTTAAAAAAGGTAAGCAACCAACAGCTGGTTGAAGGTATCGATATATTACGTAAGCTTTGGGCTGGCGAAAAAATTATGGGCCATAACGGCACCATGGGTAACTTACCCTATTTAAGTATGGGTGATTGGTTAGATGCAAAAATCCCCATTCACTTTGTTGGCTTTGGTGCAAAAAGTTTACGCTTTGCTGGCGAGCATTTCGATGGCGCGCATCTGCATACCTTTATTAGTGACCAAGGTTTGCGTAGAGCTAAATCGCTAATACAAGAAGGCGAAGCCAAAGCGGGCCGCGAAGCTAACAGCGTAAAAGTCTGGTCGATTATTGCCACCTCGCTCAACCCCAGCCGTGAAGATTTTTTGCGGAAGATGGTGGCGCGTATGGCGACCTATATGCAAGCGCCGGGTTATGCCGAGATGCTGATTGATTTAAATGGTTGGGATATGGAAGTGCTTGAAACGTTTCGCGCCAACCCGATAGTCAGCTCAATGCCCGGTGGTATTGATAGTGTTGCAACGCTGGAGCAGTTAGAAGAAATAAGCCCACTGATTCCAGACGAATGGTTACCCGCAGCGACCGGTAGCGCAGAAGAATGTGCCAAGGCATGGCAAAACCAATTAGACAATGGCGCTGATGGTATTGTTATTCACGGCTCCACGCCTGAAGAGTTTGCGCCGATTGTTAAGGCTTATGAGAAAATGAAGGGGTAGCGGCAACGCTATAGAACGAAGTACGTGTTTTTTGGCGGTCTTGTTCAACTTCTTACGCATTCGGGATATTAACCAACAGGTCTGTGACGCCTATATTTACGCCTGCCTGATTGAGCAGCGTAGATATTTGGCCACGATGGTGCGTTTGATGGTTGAATAAATGCTGAACCAAATGCCCAAGATTCTTTGTAAACAACTCACCTTTAGTATTGCTGTATGACAACGACGAGGAAACTGCTTCATCCCCTAGCTCAATAACAAAGTCTTTGATTGCGCTATCCATTTTCGTTCTAGCACCTAACTGAAACTCAAAATCATCATATAAAATAATGTCGAGAGACTTTGGAATTTCCAGACTACGCACATAATCAAGTGATTTAAATTGTGATGGGTGATTAGAAAATCGTTTGAGCCAGATCGTATCACCAACAAGAATATGATTTAACGTCCCGATGATCGAACCGAAGAAAGCGCCGCGATTCTCGGCCAACGCCAAAGGACTTAATTGAGATGCAGCCCTATATAAACTTACATTCATCCACTGATTGTAATCTGCCATAAGTTCAAAATTTGATTTCAGCGACATAACTTCTCCTCTATATTACGCCAAGCTATCAGATCAAAAAGCTGTAGTTAGCAACTATATTCTATGATTATAACGACCGTCTTGTTAAGCGAATGTTACCCAGCCCATTGAATGGCTATACTTTATTAACATACCGGTACACATGATTACGATCACAAACCTT
>CAJQQO010000196.1 GCA_905480475.1 uncultured Pseudomonadales bacterium
CAAATAAACGTGGGTTGATAGTGTGGCAAACTAATCCCGAACATGAGATTCCATAATAAAGTTCGAAGTGGCGGTAATCATTCCACGCCAGTGTGGCGATACGTTCACCTTGCGATAAACCGAGCTTATTTAGCGCATTAGCTAATTGTCGCGCTCGACTAAAGGCATCTTTATAAGTGTAACGATGAAGTGGATTATCTGCAGTAACCGAAACAATTTCACCATCACCATACAATCGCTCTGCATGTTCCATAATGCTGGTAATTGTCAGTTGTGAATCCATCATTAAGCCGTTCATTAACACCCCTTTTTGAGAATAATTTTTATTAAGATAAGCCATTTATAGTTAGCCTGGCGCATTCTGAATGTTGCTATTAGCTATTTTTATCGTTTCTATACTGTTTTATGGTAGTCTTATATTTACAATACCAATTTAAACTTACATCATCTTTCAGCTGCTTTGCATTTGACATACATTGATGAGATTAGACTAACAGATGATTCAGTAAAGCCAAAATAAAAACAAGATAAAACCTAACTTCTGTTGGATTTAGCGGGGCAACTCAAGCCTTGCATAAATATTATGCTTGTTTTTAAAGCTCTAGGTCAATCACTACATCTCGATAGCCCCTGTGAGTAGTAAGCAGATGCAATTAGGCTCAGCTAGACGAAAAAGCCAGTAGTCAATTGACTACATTTCCCGACCGACATACGATACGCGATGCTTACCAACAACAAATATGTCTCTAACTTGCTCACTCAGACCTCCAAAAATACATTTAAAATACACTATCTAAAAAATCATGTTTGAAAAAAAAGACTTAATAAAAATCGCCAATATGGAAATGCCGTTTGGAAAATATAAGGGTAAAACGCTAATACAACTGCCGGAAGAATACCTGCTTTGGTTTGTGGACCGCGGATTTCCTAGCGGACAGCTAGGTTATTTAATGCAGCTAACCTTAGAAATAAAAATTAATGGTCTCGATGAAATCATTTATCCACTTAAGGGTAAGTGGCAAGGCAAGACTGACCCAAATGGAGATAAAATTGAAAGCTAAAGCTATACTGATATATCGATCAAGACGACTGTTCACTCACAGCCGCAAGCGCAGCCCTAATTGGAAACAACACATCAGCACCTAACTGGGCACTGCGCGCAGCAGACCAACCCGTTATTGGATTAGGTAAATCGGCATTATCCTTAAACGGCATTTCAATCGTAAAGGATAAAGTTTTAAATTGCTCTCCCATCCAATTGGCCGCAATACTTAAGTTGGATTTACCCGCTGGGGTTTTGGGGTAACCAACCACGTCTTGAAAGTCTGGCGAGACTTGCATATACGCTTGCTTAAATATCTGCTCTAACATGGCTTGATAATCACCATAACTAGGATTACCTTCACAGCCCGCTACAAAGTTATACGGTAGCGCTTCGTCACCATGAATATCCAAAAACAAATCACCACCTTCGGCCAGCATTTTTTCTCGTACCAGATAAACCTCAGGGCTATTTGCCATCGAAGGCTTTAACCACTCACGATTAAGATTGGCACCCGCCGCATTGGTACGCAAGTTACCGCGCATAGCTCCATCGGGATTCATATTGGGCACAATAAAAAATGCCGTACTTTGCAATAGCTCACAGGCTTGCGGGTTATCACGATCAAGCAAGGCTTCTAACAAACCCTCGACAAACCATTCAGCCATTGTTTCGCCAGGATGCTGCCGGGCAATAATCCAAACCTTATATTTTGGTTTATCGCAGTCACCAACTCTGAGCAAGCTCATGGCGTGACCATCAAGTGTTTCACCCAAGGTCGATGCCGACACTCGCTCATCTTCTTGAGTCCAAGCCAGTAAATCCAAATGACGCTCATGGCTATAGGGCGTAAAATAAGAAAAATACACCGCATTGTGTTGCATCATAAATTCAAAGCTCAATACGCCGTCGCTATATTGTGTTGAGGAGCGAAACCAATCTTCGCGATTCCATGAGGTGCATACACTGTAATCCTTCCATCCATCGGTATACGATGCATTACCTGCATTGATAATACGTATGTTGTATTTCCGCCCAACCTGCCCTTCAAAGCGAAAGTAAAACCATTGAAAAAAATCCGAAGCATTATCAGCACTGATTTCTAATTGGATATTGAGCGGATCACTGGCATCTACAATACGGATATTACCGCCATCAAAGGCAGAGGAAACTACAGCTTGATTCATAAGACGAATGCTCTAATCCTAAAACTCTATTGGAATAACTTTCACTAAAAATCAGGCGACAATTAGATAATAAAACGAATACGACTATTGCCACTCCAAACGCTTGGAAAAATAGTCCAAGGCCTCGGGATTCTGCAAGGCGCCGATATTTTTAACCGGCCTATTATGCACAATTTCACGTACGGCCAACTCAACTATTTTACCAGTTTTGGTTTTTGGAATATCACTGACTTGTAAAACCACCGCCGGCACATGCCGCGGTGTGCAGTTAGAACGGATTTCTTGTTTAATCTGCTTGGTTAAAGCATCATCCAGCGTGACGCCCGATTTAAGTTTAACAAAAAGCACTACCCTTATATCGTCTTTCCACTCTTGGCCAATCACTACCGACTCCAAGACTTCATCCAGCGACTCAGCATAACGGTATATTTCAGCGGTACCAATTCTAACGCCACCGGGATTCAGCGTGGCATCTGAACGGCCATAAATAATAACGCCCTTATGTTCGGTAATTTCTACATAGTCGCCATGACACCAAGTATTATCAAAACGCGAAAAGTAAGCGTCATGATAACGCTCTCCACTATCATCGCCCCAAAAACCCAGTGGCTGACTAGGAAAACTATTACAGCAAACCAATTCACCTTTTTCTGCTTGTAACGGCTGACCCTGCTCGTCCCATACCTGAATATCCATAGCCAAGCCTAAGCACTGGCTCTCTCCGCGATAAACCGGCGATATGGGATTACCCAATACAAAGCAGGAAACAATATCTGTACCACCGGATATAGAGGCTAAACAAAGGTCGGATTTGATTTGCTGATAAACGTAATCAAAGGTCTCTGCCGGTAATACCGAGCCGGTAGAGCATAGAGTACGTAGTAAGGAAAAATTAAAACCTTGTTTGGGCTGCAACTGATACTTTTTAATCTGATTTAAAAAACTGGCCGAGGTGCCAAACAATGTAAACTGTTCTTGCTCAGCGTATTTAAATAATGTTGTTTGTTCAGGGTAAAACGGTGACTCATCGTAAAGAACCACAGCGGCATCGGAAGCTAAAGCACTTGCTAGCCAGTTCCACATCATCCAACCACAGGTACTGTAATAAAACACCCGGTCATCGGGTTTAATATCACAATGCAATTGATGCTCTTTCAGATGCTGCAATAAAACCCCACCGGCACGGTGAACAATACACTTGGGCTTACCCGTGGTACCAGAGGAGTACAAAATAAATAGCGGATCATTAAAACCGGTTGGTACAAAAGGAATGGCCGCCGGTTTAAATTGTGCTAAGGATAAATGCCAATCGTTAACTGGAGTTGGCTTGCTTGATTGATCCTTAGCAGCATTTGTAGAATCACTAGACTTATTCGTTAACGCATGTTCGGGATAATGACTAAGCACTAATAAAGATTCAACACTACTTACCGCAGCTGCAACTTTGCCGACTTTATTAATTATCGAATGCACTTTACCGTTGTAACTATAGGCATCAACAGAAATTAATATTTTGGGCTGCGTTTGCCCAAAGCGCTCAATAATACTTGCCTCTCCAAAGTCTGGAGATACCGAGGTCCACACCGCACCTAAGGAGGTTGCCGCTAACATTGCGACTATGGTCTCAGCGGTATTGGGCATAATAGCCGCAACACGATCACCTTTTACAACACCTTTACTTAATAAGTGTTGAACGCACTGCGAAACCTGATCATGCAAATGCGCCCGACTGGTATAAGTGCGATCCAATAAACCAGTTTGACTAATTAGCGCAATTTTATCGGAGCGGGACCGCAACAAGTTTTCGGCATAGTTTAAGCTTGCCTCAGGAAACCAGCGGGCGCTTTCAAGATTATCCTGATCAGTAACAATCAGCTCACCGGGATCACCAATAACATTGCAAAAACCCCAAAGCTCACGCCAAAACATCACGGTGTAATTGATAGACCAACGATGCAGATCGGCATAGTCCGCCAAGGATAAATCGTATTGCTTATTAATATGCTGAATAAACGCGGAAATTCCGGCCTGATCAATACCGGCTTTAGAAGGCTGCCAAAGTGGCGAAGATTGGCTATTAGATTCAGCCATTAGTGTTATTCCTATTTAATTAATAACGCTTATCAGCAGCTAAACGCAGGCAACGAATACAAACACGGCTACCAATAATCAAGCGAAAATAGCTTACGGTAAATACATA
>CAJQQO010000197.1 GCA_905480475.1 uncultured Pseudomonadales bacterium
TCTTCCTCTTTCTCCGCAGCAAATGCAAAGCTTACCGTTTTATCGCTGAGCCATGTGCTTAGGAATGCGCGTAACATATCCGAGAGTCTCGGGTTGGCCTTTAAATATCGACCATTCGGCTTTAGCGTTTTGATACATTGCGAATAATTGCTTTGCGCAACCATATCAAATATCACATCGTAACTGTCGCCGTTTTCGCCAAAGCTCGCTTTGCTGTAATCGATAAAGTGGTCTGCACCAATTGCGCGCAAGATATCCTCTTTAATCGTGCTATCGACTGCGGTCACTTCAGCGCCCATCGCTTTTGCAATCTGCACGCCAAAAGTACCAATGCTTGCGCCAGCACCGTTAACTAATACCTTTTCGCCGGCTTTGATATTCGCCTTGCGCATATAATGCAATGCATTAAATCCACCCAAAGGCACGGCTGCCGCTTCGGCAAAACTCATATTATTTGGTTTGGCAGCCATTGTGTAACCATCGGGTAAACAGACATACTCGCCGTAGGCGCCAAAACGCATTTGAGAAGAACCAAATAACTTATCGCCCTGTTTAAATTTAGTCACCGCCTTACCCACCGACTCAACTTCACCAGCAAAATATCCACCTAAAATAGTTCGCTTTGGCTTTCGGATACCTAGTGCAAATCTCAATGGCAACCAAAACCACTTAACGGCAAAATTAAAACTACGTATTTCGCAATCGGATTTTGTCACTTCGGCCGCGTGAACTTTGATTAAAACCTCATCGTCTTTAGGTATCGGCTTTTCGACTTCGCTGATATGAAGTACTTCAGGCGACCCATAAGATTGATAAACTACTGCTTTCACGTTTCTGCTCCTGACAATTACCAATACGATGTTTTCTTTCGCACCAAAATACCAAATTTTATTTGGGGTCGATTCCAATAAAGAAAATAGAGTCGAAGCCCATGTCGATAAGTTAGCTGCCATTTTATTGGGCGGCGGAAATCAAATTTAGCCTTCTATACCAGCCTTAAATCGACTTTGCATTTTTAGCCTATTCTGTTACTTAAATTTTATCTTACGACTATTTATTTACCAGCACCTTTTTACAACCAAGAAGGGTCTGTTTCATAAGTAGTACTATCCAAATCAGATAATAATTTTGCCCAAGCATTAATTTCCGGCAGTTCAAATTTAAAAAAGTATTTAAGCGCTTGTAACTTACCGCGATAGAATTTCTCATCACTTTCATGTGGCTGTTTATCTAAAGCGCTACTAGCAACAATCCCCTGCCGCAACCATATCCACGCCATAACGATATTACCAAATACATCCAAATATTTAACCGAATTAGCTAAGGCCAAATCAATATCTTTTTCCATCATTGCGCCAAGCAAGGCATTGGTGGTGTGCTTAAGCGTTGCAATGGCCGCCGTTAGATCATCGGCATAAGCAGTTAAGCGCTTATCGCTATGGGCTTGGCTAATCGTTTTTTCCATCTCTTCAATAATGGCTAAGTAACCCGCCATATTGTTCATAGGTACTTTGCGCGACAGTAAATCTAAGGATTGGATACCGGTAGTGCCTTCGTGAATCGGGTTTAAACGATTATCGCGATAAAACATTTCTACCGGATGCTCATTCACATAACCTGCGCCACCTAGTACCTGAATCGCCAGACTATTCGCTTTAGGCCCATACTCGGAAGGCCATGACTTTATCATCGGCGTTAAGAAGTCTAATAATAAATGCGCGCGTTGACGCTCGTCTTCAGTGACGGCGGTTTTCTCATCGTCCGCCAATTGCGCACCCAACAAACATAAGGCAAAAGCGCCTTCTGCATAGGATTTTTGCGCCAATAGCATACGTCGCACATCGGCGTGCTCAATAATATTCACCGGCGGTGTCAATGGATCTTTACAGGAAGGCAAGCGGCCTTGAGGACGCTCTTTGGCGTAATCCAGAGAATATTGATAACCCGCTAATGCCATAAGCGCAGCGCCACTGCCGACCATAACCCGCGCTTCGTTCATCATATGAAACATATAACTCAGGCCGCGATTTTCTTCGCCAACTAAATAGCCTTCTGCGCCACCTTGCTCACCAAAGCTTAAGGCCGTTGATGTTTGACCACGACCACCCATTTTATGAAACAAGCCAGCCAAGTTAACATCGTTGCGCTCGCCGAGTGAACCGTCTTCATTCACTAAAAACTTGGGCACAATAAATAACGATATACCTTTAATACCTTTGGGCGCACCTTTAATACGCGCCAGCACCAAATGCACAATATTCTCATTGAGATCATGCTCACCGCCGGATATCCAAATTTTATTACCGACGATTTTATAGTTACCATCATCTGACTTAGTGGCGCTAGTAATTAAATCGGCCAAACCTGAACCGGCTCCCGGCTCACTCATCGCCATAGTGCCAGCAAAACGACCGCTGCGCATGGGCTCAACCCACTTACGCTTTTGCTCGTCGGTACCGTGGGCATCAAGCAAGTTGGCATTAGCATTTGTTAGGCTAACGTATCCCACGGTGGTGCTACCCGCCGCTGTTAAAAAACCACTAGCAACCGAGGTAACAATCGCTGGCAGTTGCATTCCACCCACCTCGAAATCCGCACTTGGTGAAATTAGTCCCGCTTCGGCAATAGCATCCATCGCCTGTTTGATCTCGGGAATCATATGCACCTTTTTACCATCAAAGGTAGGCTGATTCTGATCAACCTTAAGGCGATAAGGGAGCAAGTACTTCTCGGCAATAGCGGCAGCAGTATCGATAGCGGCGGTAAAGGTTTCGCGATTATGGTCTTGATAACGTGGACGCTGATTTAACGCCTCGGTATCAAACAGTTCATAAAGCATAAAGTCGAGATCGCGGCGATCGAGAACGGGGGCAACCATAAATTTTGTCCTATGTAGCAATTAAACTATCAGTGTAAGTAAGCGTTAAGCTGGACCAAGATAAACTTTGGCAGAATTGTCCAGTAGCGGCCAGCAGGTTACCATGACATGCCATGTCTAGTTAAAAAGCTTTATTTCCCGGACCTCTTGTCTACAGGGCCTATTTTTACGGGCATTGGATTACAGGACATTGGGCGTCCAATAACAACTCACAGGTCATTCTTTTGGATCAAGCTAGCAAAATCTTATTGGATCAAGCCTTTCCGCGCTTTTTAAAGTTTTGGCGCGCTGTGCATAAGCTTAGTCAGGAAGAATTAGCCGAGCGGCTGGGCAGTTCGCCACGCCATATTAGCCGCATGGAAAACGGTAGCAGCCGTCCCAGCGAAGCGATGGTGTTAGATATTAGTCGTGTACTGTCACTAGGCAGCCGTGATAGTAATCATCTGTTAGTCTCAGCCGGTTTTGCAGCGTTAGAGAAAAAAATAGACTTTCATACACCGGAGTTAAAGTGGTTGCGCAAAGCGATGACAATGACATTACGTGCGCTAGATCCTTACCCTACGGCACTGTTAGACCGTTCCAGTAATATTCTTATGGTTAATCGCGGCTGGGTTGGTTTTTATGGTCAAGCCATTAGCCAGCAAAATTTGCAGCAAGCAAGCAACTACTACGACTTTTTATTTAGCAGTGAAGGTGCAGGTAATATTTTTAGTAATCGGGAAGACACCTTGGCGGTTATTTTAATGTCGCTAACTCAGCAAAGTTTATTTAGTGGGAGCGACGATGATAAAGCACTGGCAAATAGATTAGCGAAACACCCCATTGTGCCGAGTGATTGGCAGCGGCGCGCTGCCAAGTTAGAACCTATGGCAAGCTTTCGGGTACAAATTGAAATGGATGGAAGCTTGCGCCGATTTTTTAATGTCAGCAGTACAGTGGGTGCGTTAGGGCCAACCACTTACGCGTCGGAACCCAACTTATCGATACAGACTTTATATCCCGAAGATGAAACGTTTGATCTTACAGGGTTTGTTAATAAAGAACTTAAGCATCCGTTATTATTTTATTAAAGCATAGCCGGAACGCACACTTTTAAAATCAAAATAATGTGTGCCGTCTAAGAGAGACGAGTAGTAGAATTTGGCGGTCGTTAGGCGAAAGTAGATCGATATTGAATCCCGGATAAGTTTCGTAAAACGCAGCCGCAGGGCTAATTTTTACTTGTCCTACATATAAAAAGCGCTTGCTGCTGAACGCAGTGAAGCGTTGAAGCCACCTAGCCGTTAGCAACGTATTCACCACCGAACCCTCTCAGATTCGTGATACCGATAACTCGGAACCCTGCACAAAAAGCCGATCGGGACACTCACATATTACTTTGTGTAAATCCACATGTTATGAGTAGCGTGTTGGCGTCTACTTTAAAGCGGATGCCGTGTCCAATCAATATGAATGGTTTACTAATCTTGCTACGAATGCGTGCTTGAGAGCGCTGGGTGATAGGCAATATCGCTTACTCAAAGGTACTCACGATAAACCGATTAAGCACCTTCTTGTCGAAGACCCCTGATTGATTCATCAAGTGCATATTCTAACGACGTGTATTCCAGGCCCAGCGTTCGTACCGCTTTACTTCCATCAAATAATAACGAACCTGCCGCGGTAGTTTTCAATACATCCATTGGCAGCATCGGTCTAATTCCAGTAAACCGCGCTGAAAATTCCATCATCACAGAAAAAGGTTTAAGTAGCGCCTCTGAAATATTCAAAGATGGCACCGGCACATCGGCTAGCTTACCAATAATATTAAAGTACTCACGGGTGGTCGCACGCTCGGTACCAATAAGATAGCGCTCACCAACCGTTTCTTTACGTA
>CAJQQO010000198.1 GCA_905480475.1 uncultured Pseudomonadales bacterium
GCTAAACGTAATATCGCCATTGTTTGTCCAGCGATCACCGCCCACACCTCTATAACCTGCAGTACCGGAATTTAAACCCGAAACCTGATAATTACCTAAGCCGGAAATAGTGTTAACCACACCAAGACCTTCAATACTTAAGCCGCCTAAAGTTAACGCCGTTTGCTCAATCACTTTAAACGAACCAAATTGCGATCCGTCACCAATAACTGCAGTAAGCTGACCACTACCTGCATCAACCACACCACCAAGTTCAACGGAAGCTCCGGACATTTCAATGGATCCGTCACCGCCCATAGCAATACCGTTGTCGGCACTCACATCAATACTGCCAGTACTTTCAACTTTGCCACCGGTACCAATTAAACGCACTACGCCAGGCGTAGAAGTATCAATACCACTAGCACGAATAATCCCTTCATTATTAATTGCCAAGCTTCGAGGGTCAGACAATAGGGACCGCAAATTGACGTTTGCTGCATTTACATCACTGTTAGCAGCAATTTGAATTGCCGGGTTTGCAGCGCTTTGCAAAGCGTCAGTAATATCAAACTGCATTAAATCATCACCGGCAAAGGTTAAAACAACGCGCTCGCCCGCCACTAAATTTAAATCGCCACCGGTTAAATCAACCGCACCATTAACAACAATCTCTCTCGATATAAAAGCGATTTGCGCGCCGGCAACATTTGAGCGTAAACTTTCAATCACTATACGGCCATTATCACTCGCATCAGTAAAATTATAATCACCATTTTCAAAATCGGTATTACTAAGGTTCGCTGTACTCGCCACCAAGCTCGCTAAATTCACTTGGGCGTTTTGCCCAAACACCAAACCATTTTGATTCACTAAAAATACTCGGATATTGCCATTTAAGGTGCCGTCAATAATACTGGCGTTACCGTTGGTATTAACATCTCTGATTAATACTGACCAGTCACTGCTGCCGCCATTATGATTAACGCTCAATGTTTCACCATTGGCAACGTTAACACCGGCGCCACCAAACTGAACAACGCGACCATTTTGCGATACGGTTAAATCGCCTTGCCCGCCATTTTGAATGTATGCTGACCCGCCATTAACCGCTTCAAAATCGCCTTGCTGAGGTATTGCATACACATAAGTCGACAACAGCGATGTTGACGCAAGTGCTATTGCCATCGAAAGACGTGAATGCTTTTTAGCAACTATCAATTTATTTTTCATAACAACACCCAAACACTTAACTTAATTTTTTACTAAACGGACTTAAACTAAAAATTAACTAACACTACGATTAAACGGCCAAATTCTATAGGCTAACTAAATTCTACACTCGAACTAATACCCGAAACTCCAACTAATAACTACAGTGCAGCTTCTCTGCCAACAATGGCATCGCAAGCCTTATCAGTAACTTATAAGGCTTCTCTAGTTAAACAATGGCGGCCCTTGGAGCCAAACTGTAAACCCCTTCGACAGATCGTTAGAACAAACCGTCGCTAAAAATTGACACCCAAACTGACCCAATATTGAAATTCTTCGCCGTTGCTTGCTTCAGAACTATCAAAGGGTCTTGCAACTGCAAGTCGCGCATAAGTATTGACGTTAGGAAAAGTAAACTCTGCCTCTGCACCCCAGCCGGAAATATCCACTTTATCGTTTGGACCACCAGCTCCATCTTTTAATTTGCCCCAACCGTAATCGGCAAATAATGATACCGAGAAAATATCGCCCCAAGTGTAATCGTCGTAGGCAATTGCGTTGGATAGCGCAGCACCATTTAATACCCAAGCCAAACTGGTAAATACGGCAGTATCTCTAACGTATTCCGCTACTGGATAAGCTCTGACGGTATAAGGCCCACCTAAGCTCATTTTCTCTAATGAAGAAAGCATGTCATCCGAGTGCTGACCATTAAAACGGAACAATAAACTTTGGTTGCGAACTAAAGACTGCAATCGGCTATAGCTAGCATTGATTTTATTAAACTGACCGGCAAGCGCTTGATCGCCGTTAACCCGACCAAGACTTTGGCCATTACCCACGCCATCCATCGAGCCAAAGGTATCGTTAAAACCGTGTGAGAAGGTTAGCGAAGCCCGATGTATTCCGCGAAAGCGTGTATCAACAGCATCAGCCACAATGCCTACTTCAAGCACGGTTAATCGATCTACACCCTGCTCAGAATTAAAAGCCTGAAATTCAACATCCGCACGCTTTAGCGCTAAACCGACTCGGGTTGCGACGTTGATATTGCGCTGTCTAATCCATTGCGAATCTAAGTAGAACTGGCCAATTTCAGTATCACCATGGATACCATTATCTTTAATCGCTCTGCCCGCGCCTTCAACATCGTAGCGTGTCTCGCTAAAAGACAAACCTAGGGTATGAACCAAATCGGGATGAGTAATTTCGTAATTGATACGGGCATTACGTAAATCACCGGGGTTAAAGGTTTTAACGCCGTCAATTGAAAGCCTATCAATATGGCCAGTCACATTATTAATATCGACGCCAAGTAAAAGCCTAACGTCACCGGTTGATTCCACACCATGGTTATCAATACGCGCAAAATAACTGACGGGGTCTTCTTCAACTGCTTTAACGGTAAGACGTGTTTCACCGACATTTTCACCGGCTTTAAATTGCGCTACCGAACTAAAACCCGGCATATCATTTAAGCGCAAAATATTACTCTCAACCGATTCAACACTAACCGCATCGCCTATATGCCGGTGAAACCGGCGCTGAACAATTTTATTGGAATACAAATTATTATCGGCACTGGCAACTGACCCCAGCTTACCAACATACACCCGCATTAAAATACTGCCCTTCTCGACCTCTTGCGCGGGCAAAATAGCTTGTGCCAACATAAAACCGGATTGACGAAAATACTGGGTTAATAAAAAGGCTACATCTTCTAACTGCGCAAGACTAAGTTCGTTACCGTTTATATTAAGATAATCTGCGGTAATCGTTTTAACATTACTGCGCTGATTAGCTGCGATCAGTGTTTCATCATCATAAACAACAACAAATTCTTTAACGTTTATTTTTGGCCCAGCGTCGAGGTCAACAGGCCGTGCGCCGGCAGAAGGCACGGTAACAATATCGTCTTCAACCGCTTCAGGAAGTATCGGCACTTCACGCTCAGGTTCAACCGCGCCGGGCAAAATATTTTGTCCATAAGCTAAAGGCTGAATACCAAGAAATATAGTAGAAAACGCGACTAGCGCAGCGACTTTAGGCAGCGTAACTTGCAATGCAAGCGTACTTTTTATTTTGTTTTGAAAATGCATTAATTTATACCTTGAAACAGGATGGTGGCACCGTTCAATCGATAACCACCGCTCAAACGTTTAACGTAGATGTCTGCGACTAACAATCAGACCTAGCGCAGAAACAAAGCATATTAACGCACCAGGTAATGGAACTGCTGCAGAATTAATTCCAATATCAAAGCTATCAACTAGATAGGAACCATTAAAACTGGTCACCTTTAAATCAGTCAATTGGCCTAAGTAGTCAACACCCAGTGGGTTGGTATTACTTTCGATATCAAAAATATCAAATGTTTGCTGGTTAATACCCAGAATGCTATCGGTGTTACAGCCCTGCCCATCGGTAGGCAGTGTATAACCACAGACTTCAACCGTAGATGTTTCTATATGGATACCATCAAACAGCTGCACATTGCCGCCAGTTAAAGATACCGACTGACCATTGATATTTAACATCTGATCATTGACCGAAAAAAGAAAAATATTATTGATTTGAACACTGTCGTCAATCGCGAGATTCCAAACCAGTGATTCAGATGCCGATAGCACTAAAGATACCGGTCCGGTATTTGGCGCGCCACCATCACCTGCGTTTAAATTATTAATATTGACGGCAATATTATTATTCGGAGAAACCGCATCGCCAAAATTAGTGCTTTGATGTGCACCAAGATAAATAAGCTCTTCTCCCGCTTCGTTGTCTTGCGCATTAACCAGACCTAATTCATCACGGCGGGCATTATAAGCAGCCGAACCAATAGTCTCGTCATTTACGACGTCTTGGAAGACTTGCTCAAAGTCACTACCAAATAAATAGCTAGATTCCCCAGGCGCGGCTGGAGTAGAAACTGCCACCTGCGCAGCGTGAGCACTGCTTAACATAGCAATACCAAATATCGCGCCAATTAATTTTTTCACAACTCAATCCTCAACTTTTTTCAAAAAGAAGACTAATCATGAAGTTCAATAAGTGAGATTCTGCGCACGCAGAACTGCAAAACGCAGCGCTACTAGGCACATTTTTTAGAGAAGATTAGCAAAAGAAAACTGACGCTAATCGCATCAATAACTTTTGTTTACGTACAACCCTATTTCACAATTATTAAACCGGACTAGCCAGTCATATTTTTATTCAATAGGGACCAAGGGACCTACATAGTACTCTTGGTTGTTAAAATGTCAATCGTTTACTTATTGACCAGCCGCGAGACATGGCCAGATTAGACATTCAATATGAATCATAAGTGATTGTATTTTATAGTCTTATAAAAATGGCAAGCGTGCAATAAGTTATTAGCTATCGACGCACAATGGCAACTTTGATCCTTTTTTACTAATTTAACCGGTGCTTTTGCTAACAGAGGAAAGAATCTAGTCCTACTTTATCTGCGGCTTAATCTTCAGAAGATGGGTCAAAAAATTTTGCAACCATAGCATTAAATAGCCTAGGCTTTTCTGCATGCAGCCAGTGGCCGGCCCCGGCAATCTGGCGAAATTCAAAATTTGGAAACAACGCTCGGGTCGCGGCTTCATACTCAGGCAAAATATAGTGAGAGTTTTCGCCGCCAATAAATAGTGTCGGTTTGCTAAATCCTTGACTGTTTGGCGGAGCTGACACCGCAGCGCTTAGCGAGTGATAACTGGATTTAATTGCTGGCAAGTTCATTCGCCAGCGTAAACCTTGCGGGGTTTTCTCAATGCTCTGTAGCAAAAACTGCGCGATAGCCGTATCGTCGATAGCGATTCCAAGTTGTTTTTGCACCGCCGCCCTGCTTTCGCATTCAGTCAGATCAATACCTTCCAAGGCAGCAAAAATCGATTGATGGCGTGGCGAGTAAGCGACTGGGGCAATATCCGCTACCAGCAATTTACCCACTCGATGAGGGAAATGTAAGGCCATATGCATGGCGACCTTTCCACCCAATGAGTGGCCAAGTAACATAAAGCAATTAACACCCAAGGCATCCAGCGTGGCCAATACATCCTTAGCCATTGACTCAATAGTCATATTGACTGGGTTCGCCTGCCTGTCAAGATGGGTATCGCTATGCGGCGATCGACCATGATTAGGTAAATCGATAGAGTAAACCGTGTATTGATCTGCTAGCGCACGAGCAACACCGCCAAGATTTCGCGCCATACCAAATAAGCCATGCAATAACACCACCGGAACACTTCTATTCGATGACTCTAAGGGCTGGCCGCTCTGAATCACATAAAGATTTTGATTTGTATTTTTTTGCGTCATTTACCGTTTACCAATAACTTTAATCTGCCATGCTGTAAAACGCTGAAAGCGAGACCCCATTGATCGACAATAGAATAACCGAGGGTATTATTCAATTCACCGTTGATAAGCGGTGATACTGTGGCAACCAGCTATTAATGGCGTACCTTATCGGCGATGAAAAGCACACTTACTGCAAGAGAACGCAAACGAGGCTGTTAATTGGCAAAGCAATGGGTAAAATAACTAACCTAGCCATTTATTGAATAGCTGTGTTGATCGATAATCCAGCAAACGCGCAATTTTATCAGGGTTTATATCCATGAGTTATCCAACTCCTACATCTACATCTACATCTACATCTACATCTACAATGACGACAAACCTTCAAACGAGTTATATCCATGCAAAAGCCGTTATTTTATCGCTATTGTTTTTTGCATTGCTAAGCGGCTGCGAAACCGGTTCATTTAATAAAACCGCCTATCCTTTCCAGATCAATACCGAAAAGTTGGAAGCGACCAGCGTTGAAAATGTCATTGTTGCTAACGTCAATTTTGGTGGCCCATCAAAAACTTATTTGCATGAATATGAAAACAAAATTGATAGTGTGGTTAAAGACCGCTTAAAACAAGGTGGTTACGCCGTTCAAGATAATGCACTGTTTAAAAAAGCTTGGCGTGAAGCGGTTAGAAAATACGGCGAGCCCTACAGCCCGGTGACTTCACAAATTAACGCTATGGCTTTTAGACGCGTAATGTACACGGTACTTACCACACTAAAAGAAGAGTCTGATATCGACGCTGTGGTATTTACCGATTTAATCGAACGAGAAATTGCCTTTAGCGCAGGGCAGAGTCGTGCAGCTAAATGGGATGGAGTCACCCGCAAACCTAAAATTAAAGGTGGCGCCTCCGGCATATCGGCAGGTTTTGATTGGTCACAAACCGTGCCCGCAGTTTCGATTAGCGTCACCATCTATCATGTAGACGCGGAGCAATTATTTCAAAGTATTGGTGGGATTGAGGTAACACGCCAACTCGATCCAAATAAAGGTGGCAACGGCCGATTTGTTCGACGCGATAAAATATTTAGTAGTAAAAACAATATTCGTGAAGGGGTTAGTCTTGCCTTGCATCCCTTTGTTACAATGAAAAACTATCGCGGCAACTAGAGCCGCCAATTTAGACCAGCGTGCTCTAATCAAGCTGGTCTAATCGATATTTATAAATCAGCCCGCTAAATAACTCAGCATTCGTGATATTTCACACAAGGGCCTACCGCTTTGTTCTGACCATCGATTAAAAACAGCTTGCACTTCGGATAAGGCTGCTTTTGAAGTGGGCGCTTTATCGATAACACCAATGCTAATTAAAACAGCCACCGTGTCGTCGGTTAATAAAAACGTATCTACACCAGCCATTCGCAAGAATCGCGCCGCCGAGTGACCGCCTAAATGCGCGCCGCGTTTTTTCATTAAGGCCCATAAACCGATAATATCGTCACTAGGCCAATCAGCTAAGCAGTGGCCTACACTGCCATACTCCAAAGCCATATCGCAGACCATCACTGCATTAGTGCGAATCGATTTAATTTTGCCCCAATGCCGAATAATACCTTCGGCTTGCAGAATATCCTCAAGCGCTTCGTCACTCAGTGCTGCCAGTGCTTGAGGATTAAATCCAAAACAGGCACGTTCAAACGCAGGCCATTTAGCATCGACCATTTTATGTTGCAAGCCTGCGCGAAAAACCCGGCGAGAC
>CAJQQO010000199.1 GCA_905480475.1 uncultured Pseudomonadales bacterium
CCCGAACGGTAATCCCAACGATACCGGCGGCGGTATCAAAATCGGTATTGGTGCCGGTGGCGCTGCAATTAATATGCACGAAGGTTTTGCCTGCACGCCCTACTATCCACCTAACGAATTTCTTGAGTCGATTATTGTTGACGAAACTGGCCAGCGTTTTATTAATGAAGACGTTTACCACGGGCGACTCGGTAGCGCGATTCTGGATCGACCCGATCTTCGCTATTATTTGATTATTGATAGCCGCCATTTTGAAGTGTTGGAAAAACCCCACTTCGGTGGTTATGGCGTTGCGGGTGTCGGCGATACAGCAGAAGAACTGGAAGCAGAATTAAACTTACCTGAAGGCACGCTGGTAAGCACGCTTAACAACTACAACCGCTTTGCCGCGCAAGGCAAAGATCCGGTATTTCATAAAAACGAAAAATACTTAAGTGGGCTGGATCGACCTCCTTATGCAGCATTTGATCTTACCTTAGGTAATGGCGCCTACTACGCGGTAATGACCTTTGGCGGACTAGATACCTTACCCACCGGAGAAGTGCTCAGCGTTGAAAAACGAGTCATACCGGGCTTATATGCAGCGGGGCGTAATAGCGCTGGACTACCTCGCTGTGCAGAAGGTTATGCCAGCGGCATGAGTATTGGCGATGCAACGTTCTTTGGCCGTATGGCTGGCCAAAGCGCGGCTAAGCATGTTTAATCACCCTATTGATGCGATCTGTTTATACTCATAACAGAATGGCTAAGCTGCACAGGCATATAACAAAACTGCGCAGCAACTTTGGAGACGACAATGAGCATTGAAGTGAAACAACAAGGCGGCTTGCTTGGCGCTCGAATTGAAGGCATTGATTTTACTCAGACGCTTGAGCAATCGACTATTGATACCATTGCCGCTGCACTCTATCAACATCAGGTTGTCTCTATTCCTGCTGAAGCGATGACGCCGGAACAACATTTAAAAATCGCCCTGCACTTTGGTGAGCCTGAACAACACGCTACCGATGTGTTTGGCGTTGATGAAAACACACCATACTTAACCGTGATTGATTCAGAAAAAGGCGATCGCGCCGACTCTTGGCACGCGGATGAAACCTTTTTGGAACAACCGCCGCTGGTTAATTTATTACACGGTAAAATCATTCCCGAGTTTGGTGGCGACACCGCATTTATTAGCACAGCGGCCGCTTACGAAAGCTTGTCTGACAAAATGAAAACGCTTATCGATGGTTTAACCGCCATTCACGATTACGGCCATCTTTATGAGTTAGGCTGGCGTAGCGGCATTCCATTGGGCGAGATGGTCGGCGATGCCTTAGTTAAAGGTTTAATCCACTCACACCCTATTGTGAAAACCCATCCGGTTACTGGTAGAAAATGGTTAACCGTGAATTCAACCTATACGCGCTTTATGGAAGGCTTGCCGCCTAATGAAGCCGAAGCCATTCTTAAAATGTTACTCGCGCATATGCAAAAACCCGAGTTTGGCTTTCGCCATCATTGGCAAGCCGGCGATTTATTAATTTGGGATCAGCAAGCCGTGCAGCATTATGCCGTCGTCGATTACACAGGCAGACGTTTGGTACATAGAATTTCCGCACTGCAATCCGCGGCTAACTATATCGGTATTAAAACCGCTTAAGCATCTAAGCTCGACTTCACCTCCGCGTTGCGCGGCCATTTCGTCCGCCGCGCTTGCACCAAATTGTAACCAAAAGCCAATCCATAGCCGACCGTGCTATTGAACTTTACCTCAAGTGTAAAAGTCCTATCTATTTCAATCCGTATTGATTTAATATATCGACAAATCATTTTTGAGGTAACACATGCGTATTCTTTTATTTCTCGCCACTAATATTGCAGTAATGGTGCTGGTTGGCATCGTGATGAATTTCTTTGGCGCGTCCATTCTCGCGCAAAATGGCGTTGATCTGGATCTTAGAGGCCTATTAATTTTTAGCGCCGCTTTTGGCTTTATCGGTTCGTTTATCTCACTATTTCTTTCCAAATGGATGGCCAAGCGTTCAATGGGCGTGCAGTTAATTGAGAACCCGCAAAACGCTGACGAACGCTGGTTACTGCAAACAGTTACGGATTTGGCCACCAAGGCCGATATCAAAATGCCTGAAGTGGGGATCTTCCCAGCACAGCAACCCAATGCCTTTGCTACCGGCTGGAACAAGAACGATGCCTTAGTCGCAGTGAGCGTGGGGCTACTGCGCTCGATGAAACAAAATGAAGTCAAAGCCGTGCTGGCGCATGAAATAGCACATGTAGCCAACGGTGATATGGTGACTTTGTCATTGGTTCAAGGCGTGGTGAATACCTTTGTTATTTTCTTCTCGCGAATTATTGGCCACTTTGTTGATCGAGTTATTTTGAAAAATGATCGTGGCTATGGCATTGGCTATATGGTCTCATCCATTGTGGCGCAAATCGTTTTAGGTATTTTCGCCTCAATGATTGTGATGTGGTTTTCACGCTACCGCGAATTCCGTGCCGACGAAGGTGGCGCAACATTAGCTGATCGTCAGTCTATGATCGCGGCATTAAAAGCGCTAAAGCGTGGCAGTGATATGCCCGACGAAATGCCGGCGACGATGAGTGCGTTTGGGATTAGCTCCGGCGTTAAGAGCGGCTTGCAAAACTTATTTGCCAGCCATCCGCCATTAGATGATCGTATCGCTGCGCTAAAAAATGGCGGCGTACGTTAGTTGTTGATTTAAGCTCTCAAAAATAGATTGAGATATTTAGAGGAATCTTTAAAAAGCTTGATCTATTTTTTTTATATTAGACGCGGCATTTTTATTATTAGACGCAGCTAAGCCCTAGCGTTATTTAAATCCCGGCGGTAGACCACCCATTCCGCCGCCCATGCCGCCACCAGGTCCGCCAGTCATACCACCCATGCCACGCATCATATTGGCAAGACCACCTTTTTTCATTTTCTTCATCATCTTTTGCATTTGCTTATGCTGTTTTAACAGACGATTTAAATCCTGCACTTGGGTTCCCGAACCGACGGTGACACGCCGTTTACGTGAGCCATTTAAAATATCAGGATTGCGCCGCTCTTTAGGTGTCATGGAATTGATAATCGCCTCCATTTGCCCAAACTGTTTTTGCGCCGCTTGCTGCTCAGCCGCTTGGGCAAGACCAGACATACCGGGCATCTTATCGAGCATGCTGCCCAAGCCGCCCATATTATTCATTTGCTGTAATTGATCACGAAAATCTTCTAGATCAAAACCCTTACCCTTTTTCATTTTACGCGCAAGTTTTTCAGCTTTGCGCTTATCAATTTTCTGTTCGGCCTCTTCGATCAGCGACATAACGTCGCCCATACCTAAAATACGCGAAGCGATACGATCGGGATGAAAAGGCTCCAGTGCGGTGGTTTTCTCACCCACACCCATAAACTTGATAGGTTTGCCGGTTATCGCTCGCACCGACAAAGCTGCACCGCCACGGGTATCGGCATCAATCTTGGTTAACACCACACCGGTCAACGGCAGTAACTCACTAAACGCTTTGGCCGTATTAGCCGCATCCTGACCAGTCATTGCATCGACGACAAATAAGGTTTCGGCGGGATCAAGCGCCTTATGCAAGTCACCGATCTCTTGCATCATATCCTTGTCAATCGCCAAACGA
>CAJQQO010000200.1 GCA_905480475.1 uncultured Pseudomonadales bacterium
GATGTTGGCATCGATTGCCGGTTCCATTCCTATGCAGCGTCATGCCGAGCCAGAAGAGATTGCCGAAGCGATTTGTTTCTTAGCGTCGGAGCAAGCATCTTTTATTACCGGTGTTATCTTACCTGTTGATGGTGGTAAAACACCGCAGATGTATATCCCCGATTTTGATATTACCGCTTTGGATAATGCAGAAGTTAAAAAATAAAATTGGCTGGGTTGATAGCCTAGTTAATTTATCGCTTGGTTAATTACTTGGCTAATTAATAGTTTGTTTAGTTAAAAGCAGCTTAATAGAAAAAGGTATTTCGTTTTTATGAGTAATGCGGTTTCCGATACAGTGCCATCTCGAATAAAACCGGTCTTAGGCCATGATAACAAGTGGTGGTGGGATCAAGCTGCCGCCGGTCAACTGGTTATTCAACGCTGCACTAGCTGCCAACAACTTCGCCATCCGCCTAGGCCGATGTGTAATCACTGTCAGTCAATGGATTGGGATTATATTCAGGCTTCGGGTAAGGGGATTATCTGTAGCTATACAGTTTTGCACCATCCCAAATTTCCCGGTTATGACTACCCTCTGGTTATTATTCTTGTTGACCTTGAAGAGGGTACCCGTTTTACCTCTCAACTTATTGACTGTGATCCCGACGCCGTGGATTTTGGTATGGCTGTAGAAATGGTCATGCAAAAAGATGCCGACGGTTTTCAGTTACCTGTATTTAAACTCGCTAGTAATTAATTATGCTTAGTCTAAAAAATCAAGCCGCTGTGGCGGGTATTGGCTGCACGGAATTTAGCAAAAATTCTGGTCGCTCGGAATTATCATTAGCATCCGAGGCGGTTGTAGCTGCGGCTGCAGATGCAGGTTTGCCAGTTTCCGAAATCGATGGCCTAGTCAGTTATACGCTGGACCCAACCGATGAAATCGAATTGGCGCGCAGTGTTGGCGCGGGCGATCTAACCTTTTACAGTAAAATTAATTACGGTGGTGGTGCAGCAGTTGGCGTTGTGCATCAAGCGGTAATGGCGGTGGCAACGGGCCAAGCTAAAAATGTCGTAGTGTATCGCGGTATGAATGGTCGTTCCGGACAGCGCAATGGTCAGGGTGTGTCGGGCGAAATTGTTACCAGTGATTTAGTCCATTGGTCTTGGTATCAAGTCTATGGCATGGTCACGCCGGGTTCATGGATCGCAATGATTGCCCATAAATATATGCATAAATATGGTTTAACGGCAGAGGACCTTGGTCGGGTTGCGATTTCGCAACGCAATTATGCACTGACTAATCCGCGCGCTTTTGGTTATCAAAAGCCCTTGGATATGGAAACCTATCTTGCGTCAAAAATGATAGCTTCTCCTTTGCGACTTTATGATTTTTGTCAGGAGTCGGATGGCGCTTGTGCTTTGTTAATTACCAGTACTGAACGAGCGAGAGATTTAAAACAGAAGCCGGCAGTGATCCGTGGAATTACCCAAGCCTCGACCCAAGGTCAGGAACAAATGACCAGCTTTTATCGCAATGAGTTGGAATCCCTACCTGAGATGGAGTTAGCAGCTAAGCGTGTCTATGCCCAAAGTGGCCTAAGTCCTGCGGATATCGATGCTACATGCCTTTACGATGCCTTTAGTAGCGAAGTGATTATGCAGTTAGAGAGCTTTGGTTTTTGTGGCAAAGGTGAGGCCAAGGACTTTGTACGCGATGGAAACTTGGATATAGATGGCCGCTTGCCGAATAATACCCACGGTGGTTTATTATCTGAGGCCTATATCCACGGTTTAAATAATGTTGCCGAGGGTGTGCGATTGATTCGTGGCACTTCCACCAATCAGCCTAAAAAAGCTGAGCATGTATTAGTCAGCAGTGGTGTAGGTGTGCCAACGGGCGCGGTTATCTTTGGCAAAGACTAAATCTTTCCGCTAGGGCCGATGGTATTCCAGTACCCTATGAGAGCGTCCTGTATGATAGCGTTTGTATAAAAAGTCCGTATAAGAAATACGCCAAATGCTATTGCGGTAATTTTAGACCCCATCTGCTTCTATTCAATTTAAACAAACCCTATGTTATAAATATCTTTACTATCTTCAAAAGTAGCGACTATTAATTTCTAATCAATAAAATAAGGTCGATTCAATGAATAGAAGAGACGCACTACGTTGGGCAACGATTCTGTTAGGAGGAATTGTCTCTCCCGGCACTATTCGGGCTTTGGCGGCCGAGGCCAAGCCTAATGCATTATCCGGCAGTTTTTTTAATCCCGTACAAAATAAGCAAGTCAGTTTGCTGGCCGAGTTAATTATTCCAACCACCGATTGCCCCGGTGCAATTGCCGCCGGTGTGCCAGAATTTATTTCGATGATGGTTGGTGAGTGGTATACCGATACCGAGCGAAAAATATTTTTGCAAGGTCTGGTCGATATCGATCAATACTGCCAGCAAACTTTCCAGCAGCCATTGCACAATGCTGATCAAAGCCAGCTTACAGAAGCGCTTAGTCACTTTGAAACCTTAACGCGTGATTATGTTTCCTCGCAAGGGCCAAGTCTGACTATTGCAAGCACCGATGAAGACACGCCGTTTTTTAGCAAAATAAAAGAGCTAACTATATTAGGTTATTTTACTTCCGAGGTCGGAGTGACTCAGGCATTAGCTTACAACCCCATGCCAATGGAATACAAAAGCGATATTGCATTAGCAGATGTTGATAATAAACAGTGGGCGCAATACTAGGGTAGGTGATTTTTTATGATGAATAAGCATTCTAGTAAAAACGCCAGTGTAGATTTTGATGCCATTGTTGTTGGTTCGGGTATTAGTGGCGGTTGGGCGGCCAAAGAGTTAACTGAAAAAGGACTGAAAGTATTAGTGCTTGAGCGTGGCAAGATGATTCGTCACGTTGAGGACTACACGAAGGAGCATCAAGCGCCGTGGGAGAAACCTTTTGGCGGTAAACCCCTGCGCGATCTTTACGCCAGCGATTACGCAGTGCAAAGTCAATGTTTTGCCTTTGACGAAACGACGCGTCCATTTTTTATCAATGATAAAGAAAACCCTTATCAGCTAGAGAAGCCCTTTAGCTGGACACGTGCTGATGTGCTTGGGGGTAAATCTTTATTATGGAGTAGACAGGTTTATCGTTGGAGTGATTTGGATTTTGAAGCTAATAAAAAAGATGGCCATGGTGTCGATTGGCCGATTCGTTACAAGGATATTAAAGACTGGTATAGCTATGTAGAAGCGTTTGCCGGAGTGAGTGGCGAGGCTTTGGGTTTGGATCATTTGCCCGATGGTGTTTTTCAAAAGCCGATGGAGCTCAATGCGGTTGAGAAAATGCTTAAAAAAAATATTCAGAGTAATCATCCGGATCGAGTATTAACTATCGGTCGAGCCGCTGTGCAAACCGAAGCTAAGAATGGACGTGGCGCTTGTCATTACTGCGGGCCATGCGAGCGAGGATGCTCGGTAGGCGCTTATTTTAGTAGCTTAAGTTCAACATTGCCGGCGGCGCAAAAAACCGGAAACTTAACTATTCGAGCCAACTCTATTGTTGAAGCGTTGGAAGTTGATCCGCAAAGTAAAAAAATCTCTGCCGTTAACATAGTCGATACCACAACGGGTGAGCGACTTCGCTTTAGCAGTAAATTGGTTTTTCTCTGCGCCTCGGCAATGGCGACTAATCAGATTATGCTTAACTCGCGTTCCGAAACTTTTCCAAATGGGATTGCCAACGGCAGTGGTACGCTAGGGCACTATATTATGGATCACTTTGGTGATGCCGTATTTGGCCTAATGCCCGGCTTCGATGATCGATATTATTCCGGTAATCGGCCTAACAATTTTTATATACCGCGATTTAGAAATCTAAATAATCAAACCGATGATCAGCCGTTTTTGCGCGGTTACGGTTTTCAGGGCGCGGCAATGCGTAGTAGTTGGAGCATGATGGCCGGGCAAGTACCGGGTTTTGGCGCACAGCTTAAACATGCCTTAATGCGACCGGGGCCGTGGATAGTATTTATGGGCGGCTTTGCGGAGCACTTGCCCGAATATAGAAATCGGGTAACAATTGACGACAGCAATAAAGATCGCTTTGGCATATCGCAAATACGCTTTGATGTAAGCTTTGCTGAAAACGAAGCGGCATTACGCAAGGATATGATTGAGACCGGCAGTGAAATGATTAAACAAGCCGGTGGTGTGTATGTTAATAGTGTACCGCATAACCGTAATCCCGGTGATGCCATTCATGAAATGGGTGGCGCGCGTATGGGACATTCCGCTGAGGACTCGGTGTTAAACCAATACAATCAAGCGCACGAGGTTGCCAATTTATTTGTTACCGATGGCGCGTGTATGAGTTCTACTTCTTGTGTCAATCCTTCGCTTACCTATATGGCTTTAACTGCAAGGGCGGCGGACTACGCTGTTAAGCAGCTTAAGGCCGGTGCGATTTAATGCAAAGGCTATACAAATATTTAAAGATGGCTTTGGTCGTATTACTAGCGCTTACTTTAGTGCTATGGGCGCTAGGGTATTCTGCTTTAAAGGGGCTTAAAGAAGATCAACCGCAAATGTTTGCTGATCCTATTTTTGATACGCTTGCTCCAGTT
>CAJQQO010000201.1 GCA_905480475.1 uncultured Pseudomonadales bacterium
GGCACCGAATCAGCAACCACGCCACCCCCAGCTTGAATATTCAACAAGCCGTCTTTAATCACTGCGGTGCGAATGGCAATAGCCGTATCCATATTTCCGTTCCAACTAATATAACCAACCGCTCCGCCATAGACACCGCGCTTAACCGGTTCAACTTCGTCGATAATTTCCATCGCTCGCACTTTGGGCGCACCACTTAAGGTTCCGGCTGGCAGCGCCGCTTTTAATACATCAATAGCGCTTAAACCTTTTTTCACTTTACCGGTAACGTTGGAAACAATATGCATCACATGCGAATAACGCTCGACTATCATTTTATCGGTTAAGGTCACAGAACCAATTTCAGATACTCGACCCGCATCGTTTCGACCCAAGTCAATCAGCATTAAATGCTCGGCGATCTCTTTAGGGTCAGCAAGCAACTCTTGCTCAAGCGCTTTATCTTCTTCCTCGGTATACCCTCTGCGGCGCGTTCCCGCAATCGGGCGAACAGTGACGACATCGTCTTCAACCCGTGCCAAAATTTCCGGCGAGGAACCAACAATTTGAAACTCACCCAAATCAAGAAAGTACATATACGGTGAAGGATTCAAGCTCCGCAATGCGCGATAAAGATTTAATGGCGGCTCGGTAAAAGGTAATCGCATGCGCTGCGAGGGCACGACTTGCATAACGTCGCCAGCCAGTGTGTAGTCTTTAATTTTTTCGACCACAGCCTCGTATTCAGGCTGGGTAAAACCGGATTTAAAATCGCTTTCAAATAAAGCGTCAAGCTTGTCGCCTTTACCCAATGAGGACTGATCAAGCACAATCGATGGCAAGGCCGGTGTGGCAACCGGTAGCTTGGCAGCTAACTGATCGATACGCGATAAGGCTTCGGCAAGAATGGCTTCGCTAGAAAGGTTTTCATCTAATGGATTAGCATGCGCCACGATATGAATCTTGCCGGCAAGATTATCAAATACCAATACTTCTTCTGATACCATTAATAGGATATCCGGCGTCCCTAGCTCATCCGGTGGTGTTGAAGCCTTTAGCTTTGGCTCCACATAGCGCACGGTGTCATAACCAAAGTACCCCACCAAACCACCAAAAAACGCTGGCAGCCCTTCGATATCCGGTGCTTTATAGCGCTGCTGAAAGGCCTCGACAAAAACCAATGGATCAGCCATTTCAGCCTCTTCAATGACGACACCATCGTGTTCGACAGTTATCTTTTCACCGAAGACTTTTAAAATGGTTTTACAGGGCAAGCCGATAATAGAGTAACGACCCCACTTTTCGCCGCCCTGAACAGACTCAAAGAGAAAGGAATAAGGACCAGAGGCAAGTTTATGATAGGCGCTGACTGGGGTATCCATATCAGCGAGGACTTCGCGAGTCACAGGAATACGGTTATACCCTGCGCTAGCAAGATCGGAAAATTTTTGTAAGTTCATGGCGAATCCAGAAAGTCGGAAATACAGTGCAGTAAATAGTGATATCGAAAATCCATCGATATCAACGCGTCAATAATTTATTGTTTATTGTCGCCAACGCCATCGGCAGGCACTATTTTTTGCAATCACTCTGTTCACCAGTTTACTTATCTGAAGCCTTATCTTTAACAAGCACCCCCGTAGGCTGGGAGGCAAAACGACGGCATCTGGGCCGTCATTGGACTTAATTGTAACCTAGCCAGCCTTTCTCGCAAGCAGTTATTTTGCACAAGCGGGCCATAATTCTCGTATCATATAGCGCTGTATCTAAGCTGATCGATGGTAAATTAATGAAAATAGTCAGCCAAATTGCTTACCACAATATCAGGATTACTCGCTGCATCGCGGTCAGCGTCGTATATGGGCTCTCCATGGTTATAGCCATAATCGACAGCTAACACAGCGACGCCAGCCGCTCTTGCGGCTTCAATATCATTGCGCGAGTCGCCTACCATCAAGCTTTGGCTGGCAGGTCGCTGATAATGCGCCATCGCGTGCAATAGCTGATCAGGGCTCGGTTTTCTATTCGCCAAAGTATCCCCGCAAACCAGCAGAGAAAAAAACTGCTCAATTTTGCAACCCGCCAACACCTTGGCAGTAAAACGAACCGGCTTATTGGTCACACAGGCGATGTCAAATCCATTAGCAGCAAGATATTCCAGAGTCGCTTGAACACCGGGGTACAGCTGACTACTTTGCTGACAACAATCCTCGTAGTGATTAAAAAATAATTGTTGGGTTTGTTGAAGCTGCTGCCCAGAGAAATTATCTGCTTCCGCAAATAGCGCGCGCTCAATTAAAACCTTGGAGCCATTGCCAACCCAACGGCGAGCGCTATCAAGTCCGGGCGCAGCATAATCCATATCAATCATCGCGCGATCAAGCGCCAGGGAAATATCCGGCACGGTATCGATTAAAGTGCCATCAAGATCAAACATTATTAAACGGGCGGTATTTTTTGAAAAGCTCATAAGGTGTCTTAATAGAGGTCGCTTGATAAAGAAATCGTTTGGCGACCGAGGATTGAAATATTTAAGCTTGCCATAACAACATTGCATAAACGCAATATCAAAGCTTAGCGCTTGATTAGTCTAACAAAAAAGATTAGCGTTACTGACAGTCATTGGACTAGCGATAACTAACGATTTAACTTGTCTTCGGACGGGTTATCCCTGGAGCAATTGCTATCGAATGATTAGGCTCTCCCCTGAGCCGCCTTATTTAATTGTATGGTTTAAAAATGGAGCGCTTAAACGGTACAAGTGCAAGACCAATGCTTAGCGTGGTTTAAAAAACATAACGATAAAAATAATAAACACTATTTCAAAACAACTATTACTTCAAAGCAAAAAGCAACTAAAAGGGCACTTAAGCAAGCGCCAGTTCATTACGCATTTTATCAATTACTGCCTTGTAGTCATCGGTATTAAATATCGCCGAACCCGCAACAAAGGTATCCGCTCCTGCTGCGGCAATCTCACGAATATTCGCTGTGGTTACACCGCCATCTACTTCCAAGCGGATATTATTTTCAACCGAATCGATTAATTCTCGTGCCTCAGCTAACTTTGATAAGGTTGATGGGATAAAAGATTGACCGCCAAAACCCGGGTTAACAGACATCAGCAAAATCATATCCAGCTTATCCATCACATAGCTTGCAGCATCCAGCGGCGTAGCCGGATTAAAAACCAAGCCAGCTTTACAGCCTGCGCTTTTAATTAACTGCAAAGAACGATCAACATGATTAGTCGCTTCGGGGTGAAAGGTAATATAGCTTGCACCCGCCTCGGCAAAATCGCCGATTAACTGATCGACCGGACTGACCATCAAATGCACATCAATCGGCGCGGTAATGCCATAATCACGCAGCGCCTTGCAGACCATAGGGCCAATGGTTAGATTCGGCACATAGTGATTATCCATCACATCAAAGTGAACAATATCTGCACCGGCGGCCAAAACCGCATCAACTTCTTCACCCAAGCGCGCAAAATCTGCTGACAATATCGAAGGCGCAATTTTAAAATCTGTCATTTGTAATACCTATTAATCATTGAATCGTTTGGAGTTCATAGCGATGTTGCAGTAATCTGGTAGTTCACTTGGCGCTTTATCTAACAACATCAGCAAGCTAAAGCGCGACACCAATGCAAAGCCTGCGATAAAAATGAGATTTTACTCAACTATGCGCCATTCTAATAGCATACTTATTCACCTCGTCACGCTTATTTGTCTGTCACTAGGCTTATTTTTGTCACTCAGCTATACCAGCTTATTGCACGCTCAAGAGCAGGCAGATAAAGCGGCGGACACCGAAAAAGTGATGCCGAATAAAAAAGCTGCCCGCCAAATATCACAGCTTGAGCAAATGATCGCAATGGAAGCCGAGCTCAAATCATCAGAAACCACGTGGCTGGGTGAAGATGAGCAACGCTTTCTTAGTCTTTATCGCCCTGCTTTAGCGCCTTCACAAATGGCGATTATCTTATTACCCGACAGCCTGCATAAATTATCGCAGCCAAATCTGATGCTAAGGCTTTATAAAGAACTGCCCATGGCCGACTGGTCAACGCTGGCTATCGCCATGCCAGAAGCGCTGGAAGTTGCGCCAATGATCGAGACGTTTAAACCTAGTACGCCCGAATCGACAGAGCAAACGTCCGAAGAAGCCGCACCCGATCCAGCAACAGATGCTGATACTGAAGACAAAGCCACCGATGCCAGTGGTAAAAATGAAGATAGCATCGAACCCGAAGCGGAAGAAGGCGATAAAGAAAACAGTGCGCTAAACCGCATTATCGCAGGCAGCGAATTCCTCCAATCAAAGGATATTCAAGCCGTAACCTTTGTCGCCGAGAATTTAACCGCCAAAACAGCTATTGAGGCCAGCCTCGAGCAAAAAGATAAAGTGAGTGGTTTAGTTTTTTGGCAGGTTGATGTTAGTGAATTACCGATGGAACAACTAAAAAAGCTAAATGAAAGCCGGATTACACTATTGGATATTGTTTACCATGATATTAGCGCTGAAGAAAAGACCGAGCGAATTCGCTTCTTTAAAATGGCAGGCTTTGATAATGACTATCGCCTAATCACTTCACCTTATGGGCAGGCGGGTTTTGCGCAAAGCCAAAGACGAGTTCGCCAATGGCTAGAATCGAGTTTTCAAAAATATTTAGGGCAATAAGCACTTTTACTTATTGCTCCAAACGCTGACGCAATGCTTCCAGCCGCTCTATAGTGCCAACGTCCTCCCAATCGCCAGCATAAAACTCACCACTGACTAAGGACTGACTCATAGCCTCACGAAATAGTGGCGCTAAAGCACGACGACCACCTTCTAATCCCGTAAAAAGCTGCGGCGAAAGCATGGAGATTCCAGCAAAGGTTAGCGCTTTTTGCGTATTAGCATGCACCGCGTCTGAAAGAATATTATCGCTTAGAACAAAATCACCCTGCGTTTTTTGTGGCGGATTTTTTACCATCACCAAGTGCGCTAAAAAACCCTGCAGTTGATACTTGGCCAATTGGGAAAAATCGTAGTCGGTCCAAACATCGCCGTTAACTAACAGAAACGCTTGTTCGCCAAGTAGTGGCAGAGCTTGGATAATACCACCCGCCGTTTCCAAACCTCCGCTTGGCTCAGGCGAATAAACAATATTGGCAGACAACGCTGAACCATTGCCCAGCGCAGCTTCTATTTGCTCGCCTAAATGCGCATGGTTAATAACAATATCGCTAATACCCGCAGCAACCAGTCTTTCAATATGATAAACAATAAGTGGCTTGTCACCGACCTTTACTAAAGGTTTTGGTAGAGTATCGGTTAGTGGCCGCATTCTTTCGCCCCGCCCCGCCGCTAAAATCATCGCCTTTATTTTGCTCATGGATTTAAATACTTTTCTAGCAAAACTCGACCCGCTTTAAGCTCGGGATAAATTGGCAAAAGCTTGATGACATAATCTGAAAATCGCGGAATCATTTCCAAATAAGCATTTTTATTATCACGGTAATGCAGGCGCGCAAAGATGCCGATAATTTTTAAATTGCGCTGTAAGCCCATTAAATCGCAGTAGCGAATCCAATCTTGCGTATCGATATCCGGAGCTAAGACCATACCAGCTTGCGTCATCCATCGCTCTAATTTATCTCTTGGCCAAGTGATATAACGATCCCATAACCACGAGGCTAAATCATAAGTAATCGGTCCGCGCACGGCATCTTGAAAATCAATCACCCCCGTACCGCCATCAGCAAGTTGATGCAAATTGCAGCTATGAAAATCGCGATGCACAAATACCTGCGGCTGAGCTAATGCGTTATCCACTAGCAAGCTTTGCAACGCTTGCCAGCTTTGCCGTTCGGCAGCGCTCATGGACAAGCCTAAGTGCTTTTGCAAATACCAATCGGGAAATAAATCCAATTCTTGCTGAAGCTTTTCTGCAGAGTACTCAGGCAAATCATCGCCACTGCAATCCGCCGCCATTGCCGAAAGCACTGGCAATACCTGATCAAATAGCTTCTGACCATTTTCCGGCTGCAACATAGATTGCAACATCTGATCGCCTAGGTCTTGCAATAGCAAAAAGCCCATATCCAATTGCTGGGCAAAAATACGTGGCGCATGAATACCGCCGCTTAATAAGCGCTCGGCGATATCGATAAAAGGAGCAATATCCTCCTTTGGCGGTGGCGCATCCATCACGATATACGATTGATTTTGAAACTCAGTGCGAAAATAGCGTCTAAAACTGGCATCACCGCTGACCGGCTGCCAGCCGTTTAAAACGAAATCGGCAGGTACTTGGCTATTATTGGCAACCACCTCGTGCAAGACTGCGGTAGTCCAGTGTTGTAATTGCGCGAGGCGCTGATCAGACTGGGACATAGATAAGCCAATATAAACCAAAGTTTGAACTGCATATCTGGATAAAAATTACACCAATATTGGTCATAAGAACATGCAAGGATTTAGGATACTCCCGCGTAATGCATTATCATTCGGCTATTAAGTATTAACCGTTTCGCGGGTAGGTATTCAGGGGTTTGAATTTTAATGGCAATTGCTAAATTAACAACAGCTAAATTTACCACAGCAAGATTTAAAACCGCATTGCCACTGCCTACGTCGCTGTTCTTACAATCGGTATTGTTACCATCGAGACTGTTCCGATCGATGCGACTATCAATTGCGCCAGTCCTGCTATCACTAGCCTCGCTATCTATCGCAGATCAGCCAAATACCGAGCTAGGCAAAACAAGCAACTGGGACTGCCAGCAACGCGAGATCGCGGGCAAAACCCAATGGCACTGCGGTGGTGATATTAGTAAGGACGGCAAGCCAGCAAAGCAAGGTAAGCAAAACAACAAAGCAAACCCAAGCAATAGCACTGCAGCCCAATCGCCAGCGATAAAAAGCTCCGACAACGAAACGCCAGTTAACAAAACTACCGGCACTGCCATTGCAAGTCAGCAAGCCCTGCCTGCGGCACTGAATCACCAATCGCCACCGAGCAATGTTGACCATCGCAATTTGGCATTACAGGATTGGCAGCCGCTGCCAAAAAACCTTAGCTCTCTTGATAGCAGCGAACTGGATGCCGATACCAAAGCGCATTTTTATTGCAGTGGTCGCTATTTCAATCCAGTCGTCAATAAGCAAACGTCTATTAGCAAGCCAGACCCACAAGCCGGCACACTAACTGGTGGTTTAAATATAAGCGCGCAAAGCGCTCTACCCATTGAAGCGAGTGCTGGCAGCAGCAGTATGCAAAACGGCCTTGCCATATTTGATCGCAATGTATTGGTCACGCAAGGTAATACTTCTTTACAAGCCGATACTGCAAGCTACGCATCCGATA
>CAJQQO010000202.1 GCA_905480475.1 uncultured Pseudomonadales bacterium
ATAGCCTGAATCTATACCTTTTTCGATCATCTTGTCATAACAAAGAATTGAACCGGTTTGTAACATGCCACATAAAATGGTTTGCTCACCCATTAAATCAGATTTTACTTCGGCAATAAACGATGACTCCAAACAGCCTGCACGATCACCACCAGTAGCCGATGCATAGGCTTTGGCAATTTCCCAGCCGTCACCGTTTGGATCATTTTCAGTGTGAACTGCAAGTAGGGTAGGCACACCAAAACCGCGTTTGTACTCTTCACGCACTTCTGTGCCCGGGCATTTTGGCGCGACCATTAATACCGTAATGTCGTCGCGTATTTGCATACCTTCTTCAACAATATTAAAACCGTGCGAGTAAGCAAGCGCAGCGTCTTTTTTCATTAAAGGCATAACGGCACTAACAACTGGGCTATGTTGCTTATCAGGTGTTAGGTTTAATAGTAGATCGGCCTGCGGAATTAACTCTTCATAACTTCCTACAGTAAAACCATTATCAGTCGCGTTCTTCCAAGACTGACGTTTTTCTTTAATTGCTGCATCACGCAAGGTGTAAGAAATATCCAAGCCACTATCACGCATATTTAGACCTTGGTTAAGCCCCTGCGCACCGCAACCGACAATGACGATTTTTTTGCCTTTAAGATATTCGCAGCCATTGCTAAATTCTGACTGATCCATAAAGCGGCACTTGCCGAGTTGTTCTAGCTGTAAGCGCAGTGGCAGCGTATTGAAATAATTCGCCATTTGATAAAGTCCTCTTAAGGCTGATAGATATTTTGTGAGTGTATGATTTGGATTGGCGCGGTATCGCAGCAATCCTGATAACTGTTAAGTAAAAGCGGAGACTGGAATGCTTGTCGCAAAGCTTTGCTTTTTTCAGACTGGCCATTCTATGTTGAGATTATGGTTGCGTAAAATGATATATATGCAATTTGTTATTGCATATATAGCAATATAAGACAAGAATACGGATTATTGCATGGGCGAAGTTTTTTCATTGCTGAGTCATTGAAGTTCAGAGGGATAGTTATAAGTTACTGATTATATTATAAATATTTTTTATTAGGCGCTTATGATGGCTAGTAAAGCAGGTGTTGATGGGTAACAGAATGGGTAGTAATGGATAGCAAAGCACTAAAAATATTTATTGATTTGGCTCAGGATCTGCATTTTGGCAGAACCAGCGAGCGTAATAATATCAGCCCCTCGACTTTATCGCGGCTAATTCAACGACTGGAGGCCGAGGCTGGCACTTCATTATTAGAGCGCAGCAATCGCCATGTCGCGCTAACCGCTGCAGGTCAGCGCTATTTGGAGTTTGCGCGGCTGACATTATCGGCTTGGAAGGATTTTCAGCAAGAGACAGGAATCAATCGCAGCCAACCCAGTGGCGAGGTCAGCTTGTATTGCTCGGTTACCGCTAGCCATAGCGTGTTGACTAATATTCTGGCGGATTTACGCCAGCAGCAGCCATATATCGAAATTAAGCTTCACACCGGTGATCAGGCGTTATCCTTGCAGCGCTTAAAGCAAGGCCAAGAGGATTTTGTGATCGCCGCGCGGCCAGACAAGCTGGATGTGCAGATTGAATTTAAGCCCCTATCGGTTTCGGATTTATTATTTATTGGCCCAGCCAATGCCTGTAGCGTTTACGATCAATTGTCGACAATGCAAAGTCAGGGTGGTATTGATTGGGCGGCTTTGCCCTGGATTGTAGCTGAGCAAGGTATTACTCGCAGTAAACTCGACCGTTGGCTTAGACGCCAACAAATCCGGCCTTCCATTTACGCGCAGGTAACGGGTCATGAAGCCATCGCCAGTATGGTTGCACTGGGTTGCGGAGTTGGACTTGTGCCTAAACTGGTGCTCACAAATAGCCCGGTCTTTGATAGCATACAAGTGCTGGATGATGATAAAGAGCTGCGCAAGCAGTTGCTGGCAAATTTTGAAATAGGCCTTTGTGTGTTAAAACGCCGTATTCATGAGCCACTAATTAATGCAGTATGGTTCGGTGTAACATAATTTAGTTAAGCAGCAGTTAGAAAAGCGTTTTTCGCGACGATAGAAACCTATCTTGATTTCAAACTTTCCGCGATTTATTGGGGATATTGATTTTAGGGATTTACAGCACTATTAGGAATTAACGGTACTATGAGTGATATCGAACAGCCACAAGAGCCGGCAAATACCGCTGATCAAAAGCCTACAGATAGTGCTTCGTTTGAAGACTATTTGCCGATTGATGAGCATGTTGAAGAAGTCTCTGAGAACGGTCAGCAAGTTAGGCGCAAAGGTATTTATTTATTGCCTAACCTATTTACTTCAGCGGCATTGTTCGCCGGTTTTTACGCCATTATTATGGCAATTAACGGCAATTTTGCGGCGGCAGGTTTAGCGATATTTTTCGGTCAATTACTCGATGGTCTTGATGGTCGCGTCGCGCGTCTTACTAACACGCAAAGTAAGTTTGGTCAGGAGTTTGATTCACTGTCCGATATGGTGACCTTTGGTTTGGCACCAGCCATTATTATGTTTATGTGGTGTCTATCGGGCTTAGGGAAGTTAGGTTGGGCAGTGGCCTTTATTTATGTGGCCAGCGCGGCTATTCGTTTGGCACGCTTTAATGCCCAAGCTGATACTGCCGATAGTCGTTACTTTACCGGCCTGGCCAGTCCGCCGGCTGCTACCTTGGTAGCGAGTACGGTTTGGCTTGGATCGGAGATGCATTACACACCCGAGAACCTACCGGTGGTGGCCGTGTTTTTTATGGCGCTATTAACCGCTACGGTAGGCTTTTTAATGGTCGCAAACGTTCGTTACCACAGCTTTAAGGGCATTGATTTTAGCAGCAGGGTTTCCGTGATTGCGCTATTTGTATTTCTGCTGCTATTGGTTTTGATTGCCTCTGATCCGCCACGGGTGCTGTTTATAATTGCGGTGACTTACGCGCTATCTGGCCCAATTGCTGCTATTTGGCGCCAAGTGAGGAATAAGCAAGGCTAATAAATCTAAAGCTAAACTGGCAATAAACATAGGCTAAAAAGAACAAGGGAATCTTTTGTTGTTTTACTGTCTAATCCTTTGCGAAAAGCGATAATTTTTTACTAGTAGCACATTAGCTAAACAGTCGGATTAGAACTTATGCCTTTAAAAACAACAACAAAATCTTCAAGCAAAAAAGCAGTAACTATAAATACCAAAAGATTCGACAGCGATATTCTTCCTTCAGAAATCACCAGTGAGACCAATTATTTTAATCGCCGCAGTTTTATAGGCACGGCGGGTACTCTGGCGATGGGAAGTATGTTGTCATCCTGTGCAGATGCTGATTCATCCGCTAATAAAGCAAGTGCGGCGTCAACAGCAGATGCAAGCAAGCAAAATGCATTGGAGTTTTTGCCGGCTAATAAAAGCATAAACAATGGCTTTTATACCGACGAAGTTAAAACTCCTTATAAAGATATTACTGCCTACAATAATTTTTATGAATTTGGCACTGATAAATCTGACCCCCAGCGCCATGCGCATAAATTAGTTACCGACCCTTGGTCAATCACCATCGAGGGCGAGGTTGAAAAGCCCGGCACTTATACGCTTGAAGATATTCTTAAACCCCACGATTTGGAGGAGAGAATTTACCGACTGCGATGTGTTGAGGCATGGTCGATGGTCGTGCCATGGATTGGATTTTCTCTGGCCGATTTATTAAACCGTTTTGGTATGACTAGCCGAGCAAAGTATGTGGCATTTGAAACGCTATATCGACCCGATGAAATGCGCGGACAACGCTCGCGCTTTGGCACCATTGATTGGCCTTATGTTGAAGCCTTAAGAATTGACGAAGCAATGAATCCTTTAACAATGATGGCGATAGGCTTGTACGGTAAAGTTATGCCGAATCAAAACGGTGCGCCGATTCGTTTAGTTGTGCCATGGAAGTATGGTTTTAAAAGTATTAAGTCCATTGTGAAAATTCGACTGACTGATCAGCTGCCACCAACCAGCTGGAATAAAACTGCACCACAGGAATACGGTTTTTACTCCAATGTCAATCCGGCGGTTAATCATCCGCGTTGGAGTCAAGCCAGTGAACGTCGTTTGCCAACATCCTTATTGAAGCCTAATCGTATTGATACCTTGCCATTTAATGGTTATGCAGAGCAGGTTGCTCATCTCTATAAAGGTATGGATTTAAGGCGTAATTTTTAGTAGGTTTCGTTAAGTTATCACTTTAATAAAAACTCTATGAATAAAACGCTTAAGCTGTATCGTAAGCCCATTAAGATCGCTATTTTTTTGCTCGCCTTATTGCCATGGGTTTTTATGTGGATAGCGGCTGTGCAGGAGTCACTGGGGCCTGATCCAGCTAAAGCCTTGTCGCATATTTCGGGCGAGTGGGCTTTGCGTTTTTTAGTGCTCACTTTGGCGATTACACCAATACGTCTAATCAGTCAGTCAGCAGAGTGGATTCACTATCGCAGAATGTTAGGCTTGTTTGCCTTTTTTTACGCGGTTAATCATTTGATTATATATTGTCTTTTTTTATTGGCACTGCAATGGCAAGAACTATGGGCGGATATTGTTGAAAGACCTTTTATTACGGTGGGTTTTTTGGCGCTATTGATTTTGCTGCCGCTAGCGATAACGTCTACAAAAAATTGGCAGCGTAAGTTGGGAAGGAACTGGGCGCGACTGCATAAGTTAATTTATATTGCCGTAGCCTTAGTGTTATTGCATTTTATTTGGCAGGCGCGCAGCGATTTAACCGAGCCATTGGTTTATACCGCTGTGGTTATTGTATTAATGCTATTTAGATTGTCGAAAATAAAAAAGCTGTTAAGTAGGCGGACCGCTTAATACCATACCGAGAAAAATAATCTTAATGCGTAGGCGTTAAAGTTATAGAAAGGCTCGTTGCCGATACCATAGCTAGCAGTTGTTGCTTTGGTTACTTCGCGAAAGTTCTCGTAGTCAAATAGCATATAATCAATTTGCGCATTGATTCTGGCTTTATCAATAATTCCTCGAAAATTCCATTGATAGCTAGCACCTAGGCCAATCGAGTAAGTTTGGTATTGACTTAGTTCTTTATCTCGACCGACAAAGGTTTGTAATGCGGTATTAACGTCAAAGACATTAGCGTAAAAGTCAGCATCACTTTGCTGGTAATAGCGTAGGCGTAGATCCAGCAATAATCGATTTTTAAGTTTATGTGAGTAATCAAGCTCAATGCTTGCGGCATCAATACCCCAGCTATCAGTAAAGTAACCCAAGCGTGATTTGACAGCGGCAGACCAAGGAAGGTGATACGAGAGTTTGAAGGATACGGCATCACTATTTCGCGTATTAGGGTAGCGCTCTTCATCAAGTTCGTAAGCCGATATTCTATCAATAAGAATAAATCGGTAGGGGTTTTGCAAATAGCCCTCGTCGATAATACTTTCATAGTTTATATTAGCGATTAAGTTTCGGCTTAATACCTGAGCAATACCTATGCGGTAATGGCGTCGCTCCAATTTCTCTGAAAATTCTTCATTACCGGTTTGGGTAATATCGTCATTCCCTTGGGAATAACCCATCGAAACCGTGGTCATATCGCCAAACAAATCCTGACTAAAATCGAAACGAACACTGCTGGCATCGTAGTCATTTTCTGTGCTGGAGGTATAACCGATATTGATTAGCGACTTATCTTTTAAATAGCTGGCATCGAAGGAGTATTCTTTACGTTCTTCGGTGTATTCTGTTGCGCCAGAAGTTTCTACGTCTATCGATGCACTTGATACTGAGTCAATATAATAGTTACCGGCGAGTGAAATCTTGTCGGCAATATTTTTTCTTACTAAAACGGATGGGCCGTCAATCACCATGCCACCACCATCGTAGCGGTGGTACATAATGTCGGCTCTATCTTCAGGTAATACCGCTGCATGCAGCGGGCTAAATAAACTGGATAGCAAGAAGAAACCAACGGCTAAAATAGTCATGGTTGACTGATTTGAAAGTTTTGCTATATGCATCAATGAAATGCGGGCGTTAGTTGCAGCCACAACCGCCTCCACCTGCACCTTCGGCACCGCGAGCACTCTCACGTGCTTGTCGAACATGATGCATATAACCGTCGCTTATCGGGTCGCGGTCGTATTGCATGACCTCATTTGCGAGATTGGCTCGGTGATAAGGTTTAACCCAAGGTTGGATGCCGCAAGCTGATAATGACAGCAACATAAATGCTACAGACATTAGCACTAACGGTTTTTTTAATTGGCGCATTGTAGGTCCGTATTACTCGCGGATTAAATTGGCAACTTGGCGCGCGTAGTCATCTTCATAGCCTGACTTATAACCGCGGTGTAAGTGTCTAACATTACCGTCTTTGTCAATAAGAATAGTGGTAGGCATCGCGTCCACCGAAAATAGTTCGGCAACTTGATTGTCGCTATCAAATAAAACTGGAAAGGCAACTTTTAGGTCGTTGATAGCGCGATCGGCATCGGCCTGGTTCTCATCAACGTTGACACCCATTAAGGTAAAACCAAGATCAGAATACTCGGCGCTGATATTATTTAAGTGCGGCATTTCCTGACGACATGGTGCACACCATGATGCCCAAAAATTTAGCATAACCACATTGCCGCGCTGTTCGGCTAAGCGGATATTTTCGCCACTGTTACTTTTTAAGGTGAAGTCTGGAGCAGGGCCTTCATCTTGTCCTGCAAAAACTAGCGAAGTACTAATTAATAGGCTACTAGTAATTAATTTCGCCACTGACTTTCTAACTGATGTCATTGTAGATAATGTCATTTTGCTCTCCACATAAATGCCAGATATGCTATTTGGATGCGTTCTGTCTAAAGAATAATAATTAAAAATAGTCTTAAGGATTAAAAGTAAAAACTAATACCGCTGCTTATTTCGATATTATGGGTTTGGTCATCTTCGCCAAACAAGTCGCGATTGAAAATATGATCGCGAACATCAACTCGCAATGTCAGCCAATCGGTAACAAATAATCGATAGCCTGCACCTGCGTTCCAAGTAAACCATTTATCGCCACCAAATTCTGTGACGCCGCCACCGACAATTAGATAAAAATCCGATTTAAAGGCCTTGCCAAGTAACCAGGTTTCACCCGGAAATAAATTCCATCCAAATGAGGCATCATATGTCGTGTAGTCGCGTTGCTCATCGGTAATTAATTGTGAGCCGGTAATCAATTCTTCAAACGAGGTTTTATCACCCTTGGCTATGCCGTAGGATGCTTCAATAAATATATGCTCATTAATGTGAAAATCGGCTCGTAAAATTGCAATAGCGCTAGAGTCAAAATCTTCTATAGCTATAATGCCGCCGTAAACACCGATCTCAATATTTTCGTTATCGATGCGAGCAATTTTGACATCGCGCCGATCGAGATCGGGAGAGATCACCTCTGGTGCTTCAGCCCTTGCTGTTGCGCTAAGCAACATCATCATCGCAGCGAGTATGCTTAGTGATGGCGCAAGCAAAGTTAGAAATAGCCGATAAAGCCGATATGCCATGTTTCCAGTTCCTCGTTTTGATCTTTCGATGTCAAAACATTCATATGCCGATACTCAAAGCGTAGACGGTATCGATCGCTGAGCAATAAATTCAATCCCATTCCCGACTGTAAAAACTTGTCGGAACCGTTATTTTGTTGACTATTTGTACCGCGAGCGCTTGAGTGAATAGCACCACCGCCAATTTCGGCATAGGGTGATACGCGCCACTTAGGGAAGGGTGCAAAGGTAATTGCGCCAGCGTAAGTTGTGCCTTCGGCATTGCGGCCTAAAAATTCACCGGCTTGCAGTTCAATGGCAATAGAGTCTGTGATTTCCTTACCGGCATAAACACCAACCAAATCCGCAGCAGTCATTTGCCCATAGCTAAAACCAACATACCAAGTAGAGTTAAATAATTTGCCGACACTGGGATCATCTTTTGCAAGCACCACTTCGCTATCGTCTACGACATTATCTTTTTCCTGCGCTTGACCTTTTGTTGCCTCAGGCAAATGATAATTTGCCACCAGTGTTTGACCAATAGATTTGCGATGTACCCAACCCGTTTTTTTGTCATTGCTATTAACCTGAAGCACTACTTTAAACCATTCGTTGCGGCGCTTTTGAACTTCGATTTGTTCATTGCGTTGTGCGACATAAAAAATTGGGTAGTTTTTGCCGGGGCCTGTGCGAATTTCTAAAAATGGCTCAACAATTTGCAAGCGTAGTTTTTCACTGGCTTGGCTAACCGTGGGAACAGTAAAAAAAATTATTGCTGTTAATAAAAGTGTTGATAGCTGTGACGCACGCAAAGAGCCGTGTCGACAAACTGACCGGAAAAAAACGGTCCGACGGAAAGATGTCAGGCTAGAGAATAGTGTTAGCATTATTATTTTTCTCAAGTCCCTTATGGCATTGGTGCATCAAACGGGTTATTAAAATATTGCGCGCCAAGGTCTAACCACTCAGAAATAAGTCGTAGCTCTGCAGGGCTTAATAAGCCATTGTGATTAACCGGGATAATCGCTGGATCAAAAACTACCGGGTCGCCACCAATCTCTACACAATCTACCGGTAATGTGTCGCCGAAGTTTGAGCGACAACTATTGTCGTTGGTCATGCAATTAAAAAAGTTCGGGCTAGCGCCAAAGTTTGCGCCAGCTTCACTCATGCTCTGAGCGATAGTGCCAGGCGTAACAATATTCACCTGCGGCATACCCATCGCATCAAGCGTAGTACATTCCCAATTACGTTCAGTGACAACATCAACGTTTAGCGCTTGTTCAGCATCTGCTCTTAGCAATTCTCGATACGATGTAAATTGATTGTTTATATCGGGTGTATTGGTTAAATCAAGCTGCGCTGCAGGGACTCGTGAGCCGTTATTGGAGGTATGGCAACCCACGCAAGTGTCAAACATTAATCCGGCAGGAGTTCCATCCGCAATAGGGGTTCTTGTTTCTTCCCAAATCGGCTGGATATGATCTTCATAATTAGTAGTGATGCGGCATAGCGCAGTCCACTCGGGTGGATTACCGCCTGAAACAACTTTGCAAAACGGGTTTTCTGGGTTGGCCGTCGTTAAGCTATCGTAACTAATAGTGTTACTTGGCGCGGGCGTTGCAAAACTGGCGTCGGTCCAATCATCGACATACACCATATCAGCGTTAGTTTGTCGTTCGCGCACAGCAGGAGTTGGATCGGGTAAAACAAAACGGGCAAAACTCTCGGCCATGCTTAAGCCTGAAATACCTAAACCTTGTAAGGTATTTGGCCATACGCCTAAGGGTGCAGGTGCACCGGGATTAACAGATGGCGCTTGTGCTGCGACGCGACCATGTGGTTCGGTGCTGGCTCCAGTATGGCAGCCGACACATTGCAGTGTTTCGTTCGGTGCTAAAGTGATCCAGTTTTGATGCCGGGCAGAAATACGTTTTCCATCAGCATCAACAATGCTAATTAAAAACGGCACATTGGCTGGCACTAAGCCGCGTACCGAACCGTCCGGCTCAATAGGCAAATAACCAATTACTTCGCGCATCAATTGGCCGCTGCTAACACCAAAAGCGGTGTTATCAAATTCATAAGTATCTTCATCAGGAATTGAAACAGCCTTAACCAAGCGTAAAAATTTGGCTCGGATAGTTGCGGGGTCAGTCGTTACGGGATCAGCATGTGCGGCAATACCGCCGGCCGCAGTATCAATGCCATCGAGATCATAGACCGAAGCAATATTGAGTAGCGCGCGTTGATTATTATCGATATCACTAAAATCATCGAATGCCGGCGTAACAAAACTGGGTTCAGTCCGCGTTTCCGCAATCATAACGTCGGTATACATAACGCCTGCTTCGCCAGTAATAATCGGCTGCAGTAACGTCTCGCTAGGGTTGGAGTTGTCCAGTAACCAAATACCGTAACGCGGATCGCTAGCAGCGGCGCTGGTGTCTAGTGAGCAAGGTGATGAGCTGCCATTGCGTTCAATAAGGCAAGGTGTCCAGCTGACCAAATATCTTCCGGTACCGTCGTTAAGTGCTCGCACAGAGCTAAAGCGACCATCGGGAGAAAGGCGATCGTCGGTATAAACTTGCCCGTCAAAAACCGGGCTAAATGCTGCTGCGAGTAAACCTTGATTGGCAAAGGTTGGGGTGTTGCGATCAATATAATTATTTAAATCCAATTCTACTAAAGCGCCGCCTAATACCGTTGGTTCCAAATCGCGTTCGCGTTGCAGACCCAAAAGTGTGCTTGATGATTGTAATTGCAAATTAGTGATTATGGCTTCGCCGCCATTGCTGCCGCTAGTGGCATTACTGTGGTAGCCATACATTAATGTAGTATTGGCGCCCGTTGGAGTGGTGCGGTAGATACTAAATTCATCATTGCCAGCGACGTTATCCCAGCGAATAAATAAAATTTCGCCGGACTCCAAAACCAAAGCATCCAAGTCGTGACTTTGGTTAAAGGTGATTTGTATCAATGCCTCATCAATAGTCGCTATGGTTTCATCATAAACATGTAAGGTCACGGCTTGAATTGCACCATCGTTTAAATCGCGTTGCTGCCGCGCTGAGTCTTCTTCTAAGCCTGAAAAAGAATCTTTTAATTCATCCCGTAAAATAACCTGATTGGTTTCTTGTCGTGTGGATGAAAATACGATCGCAACTTGCTCTGGCATCTGTGGGTCAGAGCTAGGCAAGTAAGCTGGATCAATATCATGCCCTTGACCTTTGGTTGCGATAAAAGCGTCTGAAATAACCCGACGCAATACATCAGTTTCAATGGTGTATTCCCAAATATCCCAAAACTCAACAGGGTTGTCCGGGTCTGCCTCAGGTGGATGCAGGGCAAACAATAAACGCTTGCCATCAGGCGAGATATCCAGATCCTTGATGTCGTATAAGGCATTGGCAGGGAACAAGCGGCCAGTGATATTCACTTCCTCAGCACTGGCTGAGGCTGCGCTACGATAAAACAATTCTGCACCGGGATTAAATGCATACGGTTCTTCAAGGCTTAAATCGTTTTCCGGCAAACTTCTTTTGACATAAAAAATCGGAACATCAAAACTGACAAGGCTGACGTTCAAGTCAGTACCTGCCGCACTTTCTCCTTCGCCAGTACAGGCGATTTGTAATAGTAGCAATGCTGCAGCTAGGCAGTATTTGATTGGCTTTATTGTATTTGCACGCAATGGGATAAGCGATGACAAGGCAGCTTGGAAATATTTTTTGATCATGGACAGCACCTGATTTTGCAGCCGTAATCGCGCTTATCAAAAACACTTTTGCATGCTAAAGACTGATATCGATTCGATGCGGTCGCGCCATGCTTAGCCCTTTCTCGACTGAACATGTGATCGACCACATATCGATAGGCAATACGATAGGCAATGCGGAAACGTTCTGACATCGCTATTGACGTTGCGGCTTGTTCAATGATCATTTTCAGATGTGTTATCGCTTGCTTCGTTGCGCTGGTTCACGAAAAGACAATTGCTTCGCCATCTACGCAGAAATTAAAGGGCATGTCCGTGTTTTTTCGTCTGTGCGTGCTATCACTTGTATATAGCCGCAGTTATGCGGCGAGTTACATCGTTGCCGTATTTGGCAACCGCTGAAATCAGACGATCCACTTGAGTATAGAAAGGATCGGCAATAACGCGCTTATTCGTGGTGTGCTGGATCCATCAATTGCGCGATGGCTGCTCAAGGCGTGACGTAGGTCATTCTTTTTCTGTGACGTAACTTCTAAAGGCGACAATACGGGGCTTCTCAAGCCTGAACGCAAGCGATTAAATGGTGATCAAGCATTGCTTAGTCAGGTCACAAGATTGCTGGCCAAAACCTTTGCCCAAGTTGGTGATTGAATATGGAGAAGACATTGAAGATAAAACCGAGACTAGATGCTGCGCTTAGCCGCAGTTTCAACCGTATTGATGGTTTTATCACTATTGGTAATACGGCTCGTCGCGCTGCCAGTAACGCTATTAATAGCAATGCTAGCTTTAATGCCAGGTTGTGTTGCTCGATGGCGGTTGTATTGCTATCAACATCTTTGTTGTCGGTTGATACCAGCGCGGGTTCGAGAGAGCAGGCGAGAAAAATTCACGATCGGCTTGCGGGCGTACCACCAAGCGAAACGGTATTGGATTTAATGGAACAGTATATTGATGAAGGTAAGGGTGTATTGGTTGGTCCGCACACCATGCAAGATGCCGCTGATCTGGCAATGACTAATCCGGCTTTTTATTCGGTAACACTTAAAAATATTGCCGCACCCTGGACCAATCGCGATCAAGATGTATTTGTTCCTCTCAATGATTATATTGCCACCTATATTGGTTTGGTTCGTGATGAGGCCGATTTTAGACGGATACTTTTTGATGACGTAGTGTATGTGGGTAATAACGCGCCAGCGTATTCCAACAACAGCAATGCACATTATGAAAGCTTAGAAGACAGCAATGTAGATTTAAGTAATATCGCAAACTTGGCAGCGCATGCGCAATCTGAACCGGCGATAAGCGGTCTGGACAGTGCCGCGACCGCTGGGGTTATGACTACACGCGCAGCAGCTCGCGCCTTTTTTGTTGATGGCACTAACCGAGCCATGTTTCGTTATACCGTGTTAAATCATCTTTGTTACGACCTTGAGCAGTTAAAAGATACTACTCGTCCTGCCGATCGTATTCGTCAGGATATTTCCAGAACCCCCGGCGGTGATAGCCGTTTATTTATGAATAACTGCGTGGGCTGCCATAGTGGCATGGATCCATTTGCGCAAGCGTTTGCCTATTATCAGTTTGATTATACAGGTGACCCTGATAGCGGTAACTTAACTTACAACTTTGGCACAGTTGAATCGAAATACTTTAATAATGCGACCACCTTCCCACATGGTTTTATTACCCCTGATGATCGCTGGGATAACTTTTGGCGCGATGGTATCAATCAAAAATTATTGGGCTGGGACACTAACGGTTTAAGTCTGGCTGGTGGCGGCAATGGCGCTAAGTCTATGGGCGAAGAGCTGGCGAATAGTGATGCCTTTGCGCGCTGCCATGTTCTCCATGCGTTTAAATCAACCTGTTTACGCGAGCCAGAGAATCAAAGTGATATCGATGAGGTTGAGCGAATTAAAGGTGTGTTTAAAGCCAGTAATTACAATCTAAAACGAGTCTTTGGCGAAACGGCGGGTTATTGTTCCGGCAATTAATGGCCTGCGCCGGTAATTAAAATAGATAGTGGCTAACGAATTTTGAAAATGGCAAATAACTAATAGTTTATTAGCAGTAAATATTAGTTCCAGAATCGAAGCAGAAAGAATTAAAGCAGCAGGATGTTATCAAATGGCTAATCTAAAAGCGCAGCGTGGATTGATTGAAACAGTGTTAACTGACGCGCAAGCATTGAGCTATACGGCTTGCTCAGCGCTGCGAGCGCTGTTTAGAATTCACGGCTCAGGTGCCAAAGTTTTCTCTTTGTTGTTATTGTTACCTTTAATACATGCTTGTTCTGGCGGCAGCGGTGCGCCAACAGATTCACGTGATGCGTCTCCCAGTTCTGGTGGTGATGCCATTGATACGATAGCAAACGTGACTTATTCAGGCCCTGATCCAAGAGATCAAGCCGTCCGTGATTTTAAATTATTCTTTTGGGATGAAGTTACCGAAGAAGTGATCGGTTGCGCGAGTTGCCATATGGAAGGTGGTCAAGGCACGGTGAA
>CAJQQO010000203.1 GCA_905480475.1 uncultured Pseudomonadales bacterium
CATTTCTACTGGCAGGTGAAGCAGGACATAACCGAACCCCTGGTCTACGCGGCTATCCTTGCGTTTTTATTGTGTTACCGTTTATATTTCAAGTGGCGCAAATCTCAGCCCGCTGCCCGAACCGTTGAGGAGCTTCAATGACTGTTTTACGCACTCCGGACACGTGCTTCGAAGGACTTCCTGATTTTCCTTTTAAGCCTCATTATGCCGAGATTCATGACGCCGACCTGGGCCAATTGCGGATTCACTATGTTGATGAAGGCCCGCGAGATGCCCCTGTCATACTCTGCTTACACGGTGAACCGACCTGGAGTTTCCTGTATCGCAAGATGATCCCCGTATTCACCGCCGCTGGATTTCGTGTGGTGGTTCCCGACCTGGTTGGATTTGGGCGTTCAGACAAGCCTGCCAGTCGTGATGACTACACTTACGCCAGGCATTTGCAGTGGATGAGCGACTGGATCAAAGTCACAGGACTTGGCGGTATGACCTTGCTGGGTCAGGACTGGGGTGGTTTGATTGGTTTGCGTGTAGTAACAGATAACGTCGAGCGTTTTGCTCGTGTCGTAGTAGCGAATACCGGTTTACCTGAGGGTTCGAGTAAAGCGCCTAAAGAGTTTGAAGATTGGTTAGCGTTTTCACAATCAGTTCCCGAGTTGCCAGTAGGCGATATTATAGGAGGCTCGTGCCTTGAGCCTTTAACTGCTGATATTATTGCTGCCTATAATGCACCATACCCGGATGAAAGTTATAAAGCCGGCGCGCGAATTTTTCCAGCCCTAGTGCCTTTTAGCGAAGATGATCCCGGCGCGATTGATAATAAAAAAGCATGGCAGATATTAAAGGATTTTGATAAGCCGTTTATTACAGCATTTAGTGATTCGGATCCAATCACCAAGGCATTTGAGCCAATATTCCAACAACGAGTAGCCGGTGCTAAAGGTCAAGCGCACACGGTCATTAAAAAAGCCGGTCACTTTTTGCAAGAAGAAAAAGGCGAAGAGTTGGCGCAGGTGATTTGTGATTTTATCGCTGCTAATCCTTTGTAGTTTTTGTTATAGATTTTTACGCCACTATTAACATCACTATCAACGCCGGTTGGTCTTGTTAAGGTTTGTGTTTAATCAGGCAGTGCAAACGCAATATATTGATCACCGGCTTTAGTCCCTAACTTGCCACCGCCGCAAGTAATCACAATATATTGTCTACCATCAATCTTGTAAGTTGCGGGTGTTGCATAACCCGCGGCGGGTAGTTGATAGTCCCACAGCAATTGGCCGTTGTCTTTGTCGAATATCCGCAGCTTTTCATCACTACTGGCGGCAATAATAATTAATCCACCTTTGGTCACGACTGGGCCGCCATAGTTTCTTGTGCCAGTAGGCGGAATACCTTCTTTACTCAACTCAGCATATTCACCTAAGGTGATTTGCCATAAGCGTTTGCCGCTGGCGAGATCAATTGCATTTAATGTTCCCCATGGTGGTTTGACCGCAGGGTAATAGCGATCATCCATCATCGGTGTATAGCCACCAAAGACATAGGCAGTTTCTTTTTTATGATTGGCTGTTGGCTCTTCAGTTTCTTTTGTGCTTGATATATTGCTAAGTTGCTCGCTTAAACTAAATAGATAATCCAATGCTGCAGATTGCTCGTGGCGTGGTAGGTGACTAAACGGCATCATTCTGCCTTTGCCCGAGTTAACAATCGCTAAGGCATCTTGCCTATTACCGGTTTGACTAATATTGGCTAACGATGGCGCATAGGGGTAAAAACCTTCGAGCTTGCTACCGTGACAACCGCCACAATGTTTTTTATAAACAAACTCGCCAAAGCCTAATTGACTGCCTTTATCCACTTCAAGCGTTTCTATTTTTAATAGACTGACATCTTCCATTGCGTTAATAAAATAAATACCACTCTCAGGATCAAAAGCGCCGCCGCCCCAGTTGGCACCGCCATAAAAACCGGGAAACATAATGCTGGCTTGTAAACCCGGTGGCCGAAAATAGGCGAACTCTGCGGCTTGATCGTATTGGGCTTTAACATGCGCATAAGCTTTTGGGTTGATATCGCTTATAAGATCTTCGGTAAAGGCTTGTCGAGTAAACGGTTCTGGCAATGTAACTTGGGGTTGGGTCTGATGGCTTCGTTCACCGGGAATATCTGAAGGCGGTGTGGCTACTTCATTAATTGGAAAAACTGGCTCGCCAGTTTTGCGGTCGAGTAAATAAATAACACCTTGCTTGGATGCTTGAACCAATACGTCGCGAGTTTTGCCATTTTTGTTAATGCTGGCAAGTGTCGGCGCGGAACTTAAATCTCTATCCCATAAGTCGTGATGTACGGTTTGGTAATGCCAAATACGTTTACCGGTTTTCGCATCCAGAGCGAGAATCGTATTGGCAAATAAATTGCTACCGTGGCGGCTAGAGCCGTCAAAGTCTGGAGTGGCGGAACCGGTGGGTACATAAACAACACCACGTTCGACATCAACACTTAAGCCCGCCCATGCGTTAGCACCACCGCCTTGTTGCCAGTAATCTTTCGGCCATGTGTTATGGCCGTATTCATCGGGTAATGGAATAGTATGAAAACTCCATTGCAATTCACCGCTGATGACATCATAGGCTCGAATATCGCCGGGCGCTGCGCCACGGGTTTCATTTACCGCCGAACCCATAATAATTAAGTTTTCAAATATCACGCCGGGCGAGGGTGCGTAAACAGCAATCTTATCGATGTCGCGACGCAGTCCGGCGCGTAAATCAACCGTGCCTTGTTCGCCAAAACTGCTTATGGCTTTTCCCGTCTTGGCATCGAGTGCGGTTAAATAGTGCGATGTTGCGACAAAGATTCTCGACGGCTTAGCGCTTGTCTTGTTTTTATTATCACCGTTGGAATCAATACTATCTTGCCAATAGCTAAGCCCGCGCATATAGGATAAGCCAACATGCGCTTTAGCCGGTTGATAGGTCCATAGTTCTTCGCCGCTATCGGCAGCCACGGCAAATACATTGTAATTAGGGTTGCGGCCGTAAAGGATGCCATCAATGATAATGGGGTTAACTTGTAGCTCCGAACCGGCCGGTATAGCTTGCCCATCGGCGCTATTATATTGCCATGCTGGCTGCAGTGATTGCACGGTATCGCGGTTGATTTGCTCCAGCGCAGAGTAGTGGCTATTTCCGGCATCGCCACCATAGCTTTGCCAGTGCTGGTATTCTTGCTTGGATAGTGGATTGCTTAGTAAATTGGATGCTTGCGTTAAGCTATCCGGCTGACCGCTGTCTGAGCAACCGCTATTGATCGATAGTGCAACTGCCATTAAGGTATAAAATCGAATACACTGGATGAGCCTGTGGCAGCTTATTTTGTTGATCGGCCGGTTGATCATAGTTATGCCTAGTGTTTGAATTATTGCTTTAAAAATAACATTGAGAAAAACATTATATTGAGCAAAGCATTGTATCGAGCTGCTGCTAGATAAAACATCTTAATTGATAGACTTTACGATTTTTAATCTGATGGTCTTGTAACTAACAGTTCTTTATATTGAGCTTTTACCCTGAGTTCGTGTATTGGCCTTTTATATTGATCTTTGACATTGGAGACTTGTTTGGAGCCTGCATCTGAAAACACGCTAGAAAAACGTATTGATCGTCTTGAGTCTTTAGATGAAATCCGTCAATTGGTTGCCAAATATTCTTTGTCATTGGATATGCGCGATCTGGATTCCCATGTCAATTTATTTGCCGAGGATATTCGCGTTAGCCGCGAGCTAACGGGTAGGGCGCATCTTAAGCGCTGGCTTGATGACACTTTGCGAAAGCAATTTACCGGCACTTCGCATCATATTGGCAATCATGTCATTGAGTTTGAAGATCCTGATCATGCTATTGGTGTGGTCTATTCAAAAAATGAACACGAGACGCCAACCGAGTCGGGTGATATTGAATGGGTCATTATGCAGATGTTGTACTGGGATCAGTACGAGCGTATTAATGGCCGCTGGTATTTTCGTCGTCGCTTACCATGCTACTGGTATGCGGTGGATTTAAATAAACCGCCGGTAGGTGATAATAAAATGCGCTGGCCTGATCGTGATCAATACGAAGGTGCGTTTCATGATTTATGGCCAAGTTGGAAAAGCTTTTGGGCTAATCCTCCTGGAGAAGATTTGGCAGAAGTGGCCGAACCCGCGCCATTAGAATCGTTTTTACAAACGATGCGTGGCGGTATGGCTGAACCCAAAATTCGGGTTAGATAGTTAAGCCGATAGTGACGCAATAACGATATTGAAGAGCTTGTTTGTAAAGTGCTACTAAGCAAACAGCTAAAGCAGAATAACTAACAAAACAGTATTTAATAAGAGATTATTATGGAAAAATTATTTACCCCAACCCGTTTTGGCAAGATTGAATTAGCTAACCGTTTTGTTATGGCGCCAATGACACGCAGTAGGGCTACAGCGATTGGTGATTTAGTTACCGATATCCATGTTGAATATTATCAGCAGCGTGCCACAGCAGGTTTAATTATTACCGAGGGAACCCAGCCGAGTAAAAACGGTAAAGGTTATTGTCGTACGCCGGGTATTTATAATGATGAACAAATTGCCGCGTGGAAAAACGTCACCGATGCGGTACATAAACAAGGCTCAAGCATTGTTTGTCAAATTATGCATGTGGGTCGCGTTGCTAGCCATTTAAATAAAGATGATGGTGCTGAGACTTTAGCGCCATCAGCGATTACCGCCCAAGGTGAGATTTTTACCGAGCAAGGTATGAAGCCTTTAGATCCGCCGCGCGCCTTAACACTTGAAGAAATTGCGACAACCATTGATGAGTATCGCCAGTCGGCAGCCAATGCCATTGCCGCCGGTTTTGATGGCGTTGAATTGCACTGTACTTCGGGTTATTTGCCCGCACAGTTTTTATCAACAGGTAGTAATCAGCGTGATGATAACTATGGTGGCAGCGTTGAAAACCGCTGTCGCTTTCCACTCGAAGTGTTAGACGCCATGGCTAGTGAGATTGGTGCCGATAGAGTGGGTTTTAGAATTTGCCCTGGGCATCCTTTTAACGACTTACACGATGATAACCCCGAAGAAACGTTTGCCTGCTTTTTACAAGCGGCGGCAAAAATGGGTCTGGCGTATTTGCATGTGATCCGTATGCCCGCCACCGGGCTGGATAATATCGCTTTGGCGAGCAAGTATTACGGCGGCCCGTTGATACTTAACGAAAGCTATAGCGCCGAGGAAGGCGAGACAGCGCTATCTAACGGTGAAGGTGAGGCGATTGCTTTTGGACGGCCATTTATTGCCAATCCCGACTTTGTTGAGCGAACTCGTCAGGGCGTGGAGCTCGCCAAAATGAATGTTAAAACCTTGTATGTCGAAGGCGCAGAGGGTTTTGTCGATTATCCAGCCGCGACATAAACTAGCGGGCTGTGGCTCTATCGGGTCAAAAATCGATAAAGACTGACCATTCCACCCACGACCAGATTCCACTGGTCGTAAGTGGAAGGAATTGTCAAAAAACGCACTTGCTTTACCAATGCCGAATCACAGACAATGCAAAGCAATAATAAGCCTAATTGATCAAAGAAAGATCAAGGTGCGCTAACCGCGTAAGCTCAGCGAAACGAACGCAAGTAAAATAGAAAAAAATATAATACCGGTCGTTTACATCAGTATCACTCGCGCTATTCACTGCGTTTTTCAGTTTGTTAATGACTAGGCGGATCGGCCAATATCAAAGCAAGTGTGTTGATATTTATCTGTAACAAAAACTCATTACATTATCGGTAAAAGTTTTATTCTCGGGAGAAAACACCTTATGTCAAAGAAGATTAATGCGAAGCTTGCTTTAACAACAGCTTTATTAACCGCGATCAATGCAACGGCGGTTGCTGGTGAAGCAGGTTCTGCGCTTCAAGAAGTGCCAGTCAGCGTTTTAGGCGCAATTGATACAAATAAGCTCGGTATCAGTGGTGTTAGCGATATGTTGTCGGGTTCTGTAGCAGGTGTGCAGGTACAAAATGCCAATGATAACTCTTCGTCTTTAGAGTTAATTATTCGCGGTTTTGGTGGCACAACAGCGTCACAGCCAACCGGTGAGTCAGGTGTTGCGGTTTTTGTTGACGGTGTTTATCAGTCGCGTGCGCAAAGCTTGGGTATGGATATTATTGATCTTGAAAGTGTCGAGGTATTACGTGGCCCTCAAGGTGTATTGTCGGGCCGTAATGCTATTGGTGGTGCAGTCAAATTTGTCTCCAAAAAACCTTCAGGTGAATTAGGCTTTAGCCAACAGTTCTCGCTAGGTAGTGAGTACGAAGAGTTTAAATCGATTTCTCATCTTGATTTACCGCAGATAGCGGGAATCCTTAGCGCTAAAATTTCTTATTTAGTCAATGATCATGACGGTTGGGTGGAAAATCAAACGCAAAATAGTGCGACAAACAATAATAACTATTGGTTAAAAGAAAATGAAGGCCTACGTGCTGCGTTGAATTTTGATCTTAGCGATAATCTTGTTGTTGATTATGTTTACCAAGACAGCACTAACGGCTCAACGCCGCCGTATTTTCAAAGTGTGATTGAAGGGACTACCGGCGTTGCGGTTGAAACAGGTCGCGCTGATTCGACTCGCTCGGCAATTAATTTACCGATTAGCGAAACCGAGAATGAAACACATAGCTTAACGGCGACTTGGCAAATCAATGATACTTTAGCGCTGCGTTCAATTTCATCATACGGTGAGTTGGATACTACGCAATTTAATAATTTTGACGGTGTACTAGGTGCAGGTGTTGGTATTACCGGTGCGACTGCAGACCAACAAAATCAAGAGCAAACGACAACTGAGCTGCAGTTAAGCGGGAGTCTGTTAGACGGTGGTCTTGAGTTTATTGTTGGCGGTTCTTACTTTGATGAAGAAGTCTTAATCAGCGGTGATCTTAATCGCGGTATTTCGGAAACTGAGTCCTTTGCTATCTACGCACAAGGTGTTTACGCGATCAATGATCGATTGGATGCGGTTGTAGGCTGGCGCGAAACTTCTGACGAAAAGAATATTTCCTCGTCTTTATTAAGCGGCGCTGCGAGTGGTCAGTTTGTTGAGATCGAAGATGATAATACCGATTACAGTGTAGGTTTTAATTATGCAGTAAACGATAAGGTCAGTACTTTTGCTCGCTTTAGCACCGGCACAAAATCGGCCGGCGCATCATTATTCGCTGAAGGTCTGCAACCTTATGAAGCTGAGACAGTTAGTAGCCTAGATATTGGTTGGACTGGTATGGCTTGGAACGATCGTATCGACTACAGCATCACTTTATTTACTGCTGAGTATAAAGATAAGCAAGTGGCATTTGCCGATCCTGACAATGCGCTGCAAAGCTATGTTATCAATGCGACCGAAGACTCTACGCACGAAGGTATTGAGTTAGATGCTTCTATCCAGCTTGCTGAAGGTTTAGTTGTTACTGCGTCTTACGCGTTTCTTGATACTGATCCTAGCCGTTTGAATATACCGGTTGCCGATGATGGTTTCGGTGGAACCGAGTTTGCACTAGGTGCAGGCGCGGCGACTTCGATTGTTGCAGTGCGTGCGCCACGTCATTCAGGCAATCTAGCCGTGGATTATTTACTGGGTGAATATGAATTTGGCAGCATTAGTTTGTATATGAATTACAACAGCACTTCGCCGCAGTACTTTGATGCAGCCAGCCCTAATCAAGATTCACGCGATATTATCAACGCCAGCGTGACATTGGGTGATATTCAGTTAGAAGGGGATTCAGGTAGTCTTGAGATTAGCTTGTGGGGCAGAAATTTAAATGGCGAAGAATACGTCACTAACAGTATTCAGATTCCTGCGTCGCAATCCATGACTCGCGCTTATGGTGAGCCTCGCACTTATGGTGTTAATCTTTTGTACAAGTATTAATGGCTGAGTTTGTTCTACCAAGCTAGCAACTGCTAGATAAAAAACCGCCTCTTATGAGGCGGTTTTTTTTTGCGCTAATTTATCAAGCGCTATCGATGCGGACATTGCTGTTAATTTGGGCAAATAGGCCAAGCATCAAACTTGGCGCGCTTAATGCATTAACCCTCTCTAGAGACATCTTAATGTCACCTCTACGTCGATAAAGTCAATTTGTCGACAAGAAAACCAGTTAATCAGCGCGAATGCTGAGTAATGGCTTTAGAGGCTGACAATTAATTGACATGATCGCAGCGATTGCGGCGACTGGAGAGTAAAATGGTTAATAGCGTTGATGGGGCCCGTCCGGATATTACTCAAGTGTTAAATGAGATGCGTGCGTTAAAATCACGCGCTCAAGGTTTTGAACCAGCGACTGCAGCGGGCGACGTGTCTAATATTTCGCCACTGAACGAGTCGCGTGGCGCTGAATTTCAGCAGCTTTTAAGCAATGCGGTTAATCAGGTTAATTCGGTGCAAAAAGAATCGGGTCGATTGGCAGAATCGTTTCAGCTTGGCGATCCAAATGTGACCTTATCGCAAGTCGTGGTTGCGTCAGAAAAATCCGGCATAGCGTTTGAGGCGATGTCCGAAGTGCGTAATAAGCTAATCAATGCGTACGAAGATATTATGAATATGCCGATATAACCTATTAGTTTTGTACTGAATTTTAATTTAATCCTTAACTAAAGTGAAAAATTATAGCCATGGCAGAATCCGCAGCCACTGATCCCGCCGTCGTAGCAGCCGGAAATCCGGGGAGCTTTGAAAGCTTTTTAAATCTTGAATTTGGACGCCAGATCGGTTTGATGTTTGGTTTGGCCGCCAGTGTTGCTATTGGTGTAGCGCTAGCATTGTGGTTGATGGTCGATACCGACTACAAACCGCTGTACGCGAGCCTTGATCGCGTCAACGCTGCCAGTATTGTTGATGTACTTGATGCCAACGCTATTGCTTATCGAATCGATGAGCGCTCAGGCGCATTGTTGGTTGAGTCCTCGCAAATCCATCAAGCGCGAATGAGTTTAGCTGCCGCAGGTATGCCCTCCGATCGTAATATTGGTTTTGAATTACTCGATAAAGAGCAGCCCTTAGGTACTAGCCAGTTTATGGAAAACGCTCGCTATCGACGTGGCTTAGAAGGTGAGTTAGCTAGAACCATTAGCAGTATTGCCAGCATAAGATCGGCACGAGTCCATTTAGCCATTCCAAAATCCACGGTATTTTTACGCGATAAACGCGAGCCGCGAGCATCAGTATTTATTGAGGCCTTTCAAGGTCGAATGGTTGATGATGATCAAGTGCGTGCGATTGCTAATCTGGTGGTTTCCAGTATTCCCGAGTTGAGTTTAAAACACGTCACCGTTGTTGATCAGCGTGGCAATTTACTTTCCGACTTTGATAGCAGTCCTAAATACGCCGAAGCGGCGCGGCAGTTGGAATACACTCGGCAAATTGAGAGTGATATTCTGCAGCGGGTTAATGGTTTATTAGCCACCATTGTGGGTGATGATAAATTTAGAGCTGAAGTGGCGGTTGATTTGGACTTTACTCAAATTGAACAAACCGCCGAACTCTATAATCCCGATTTATCGGCCGTGCGCAGTGAGCAAACCACCAGTGAACAAACGCTTGCCGGCGATGGTGCGGGCGGCGTACCGGGTTCTTTAAGTAATCAGCCGCCGGCTACAGGGCAAACTGAAGGAGCAGTTGATCCTGCCACTGGCGAACCGGTAGCGCCTCCAACACGCTCACGAGTTTTAGAGACGCGCAATTTTGAATTGGATAGAACCATTAGTCATACCCGCAATGCGGTCGGTGAAATACGCAGGGTAACAGTTGCAGTAGCGGTCGATGATTTGGCGGCGGCCGAAGGCGAAGCGACGGAAGAAGCGGGTGGGCGTAATGGTAAGCTTCCTTGGGAAACCGCAGATCTAGAGCGATTAATTGCCTTGGTGCAAAACGCTGTGGGTTATGATGTGACACGAGGTGATAGAGTATCGGTAATCAACACGCCATTTTTACGCGTTGATCTGGAACCGGAATTACCGGTTGAATTAAAAATTTGGGAGCAAGATATTTTTTGGGTTGGTCTAAAGTGGCTATTAGGTGTATTAGCCTTTTTGATTATTATTTTTATGGTATTGCGGCCAACTTTAAAACGACTTACCGAAAATTCGGTTAAGATAAAAGATCTTGAAGCAAAGCATATGTCTGCGCTAAATGCCGTGTCTGAAGTTTCGGCCGGTTCTGCTCAGGCAACTATTGGTGCCGATGGAAATGTCACGCTAACCGCGCCAACAAAAAACTTATTACCTTCACCTGATGACCAATTAGACGAGCAAATTGAAATGGTACGAGGGATGGTAGCAGAGGATCCGGATAGAGTGGCTCAAGTCATACAAGGTTGGTCCAACAATGATTGACGAAGCAGCCGCTGAGGCTATTCCCTATATTGAAAAAGCATCCATTCTCTTATTGACCGTAGGTGAAGAGGCGGCTGCCAATATATTAAAACAGTTAGGGCCAAAAGAAGTACAGCGCATTGGTACAGCTATGGCTGTGCTAAGCGATGTTAAGCGCGAAAAAGTTGCAGCGGTATTTGATTCCTTTATTGCGGAAATTACTAATACCACCGGCTTTGGTATTGGTGCCGACAGTTATGTGCGCAATATGTTAACCAAGGCCTTAGGTGCAGAAAAAGCCTCCGGAATTATCGATAGAATATTATTAGGCGGCAATACCCAAGGTTTAGATACGCTTAAATGGATGGATGCGCGAGCTATTTCTGATGTGATTAAACAAGAGCATCCGCAAATTCAAGCCATTGTAATCGCCTATCTTGAAGGCGATCTATCAGCAGAGGTGTTATCGTATTTACCCGAAAACATGCGGCTTGATGTGGTGATTAGGGTTGCCAAGCTTGATACCGTGCAACCCGATGCATTAATGGAATTAAATAATATTTTAGAGCGACAGTTCTCTGGTGGCTCCTCGGCGCAAAAACGTCGTATTGGTGGCACTAAAGTTGCGGCTGATATTATGACTAATCTCGATGGCACGATCGAAGCGGAATTGATGGACGCGCTAAACGAAGTTGATGAAGAGTTAGCAACTACGATTCAGGATTTGATGTTTGTGTTTGGCAATCTTATTGATGTTGATGATCGTGGTATACAAGCCTTATTACGCGAAATTTCAACTGAAGTATTAGTTGTGGCATTAAAAGGTGCGGACGAAGATTTACGTGAAAAAATCTTTGGCAATATGTCTTCGCGAGCGGCCGATTTATTACGCGATGATTTAGAAGCGTCTGGCCCTACCAAGTTAAGCGACGTGGAAGCCGCACAAAAAGAAATATTGGTGGTGGCAAGACGAATGGCCGAGGCGGGCGAGATTGTCTTGGGTGGCTCTGGCGAAGAGATGTTATAAGCTTTTTATTATTACTTTTTAAGTCACGCATTGTATCGGAAACTCAGTAGGATTAGCCGCGTTGTATGTCAGAAGATATTTTGCCACAAGAACAAGTTGTCGACGCCGAACTATGGTTAATGCCAGAGTTTATTGGCAAGCGCGTATTTACCGGTAGTCTTACCGGTCGTGCCGGTTCCAGTGAAAAATCTGCAAGCGATTTAGCTCAGCAGCAATCTCAGTCCCAACCCCAATCTCGACCAACAAGTAGCCCTGCCGGTTTTGCTCGCGGTTCTGCAAGCCAAACAGCTGATGGTGCCAAACCACGAGCGCAATTTACTCGTGCGATGACGGCCAGCCAATTACAACTACTCGAACAAGAAGCCAAAGAAGAAGGTTTTAAACAAGGCCGCGCCGAAGGTTATGAAAAAGGTTATGCCGAGGGTGAATTACGCGCCCGCGAATCGGTAGAGCA
>CAJQQO010000204.1 GCA_905480475.1 uncultured Pseudomonadales bacterium
AAATGAAAACCTATTTGGTGGGTGGAGCAGTACGCGATCAGCTATTAGGTCTTAGCTTTCACGAGCGGGATTGGGTAGTTGTGGGTGCCGATCCACAAACAATGCTTGATCTGAACTTTCAACAAGTGGGCAAAGACTTTCCGGTTTTTTTGCACCCGGAAACTAAAGAAGAACACGCGCTCGCCCGCACCGAACGAAAACAAGGCGTAGGTCACACCGGCTTTGAAGTGCACGCCAGTCGCGATGTCACACTGGAGCAAGACCTGCAACGCCGTGATCTAACCATTAACGCAATCGCCCAAGATGAAAGCGGACACTTAGTCGATCCCTGCAATGGTTTAACCGATATTAATCAGCGTTTATTGCGGCATATCTCCGAAGCATTTGTAGAAGATCCATTACGAGTTTTACGTGTTGCGCGCTTTCATGCCAAATTAATGCACTTAGGTTTTAGCATTGCCGAACCTACCATGGCGCTAATGAAAAAAATTAGCGCGTCGGGTGAATTAAATGAATTATCACCGGAGCGCATCTGGGTTGAATTTCGTAAAGGTTTGAGCGAAACATCGCCGCAGGCATTTATCCAAACATTGTATCAATGTGGTGCGCTTGAGCAGTTGTTGCCGGAATTAAATAATTGCTTTCATCATAATGACAATATGCTTGGCGCCTCCAGTAATATCGGCAAACGCACATTAGCGGCGTTAGAGTATGCCGCACTAAAACAATTTAGCCCGGAAACCCGCTGGGCAATTTGCTTGCATGCTATCGACTCTAGCAATCGACCTAAAAATCTTACCGCTAAAGTTATTGGCAACAACAAAACGCATCAGATACTAAGCCAAGACAATATTATAAAAGTGGTAAGTGCGCGACTTAGAGTGCCTAACGATTTTAGTGAGCTCGCTGGACTGACGGCTTACTATATGGATTTTGCGATTCACGCTAGAGATGCCAAGCCCGACATTATTGTTACGCTACTTGATAGCTGCGATGCATGGCGAAAACCCGAACGCTTTAAATCCTTCCTGCATAGTTGCGAAGCAATCATATCGACCAGCCCGGAACAATCTCATCAAAACTTGGGATCAATGGCTTTACTACGAACCGCGTATCAACTTTGCAATAATGTCAGCGCCAAAGAGTTTATTGAAGCAGGTATTAGTGGCGAGGCTATTGGCGAATCAATACGCAATGCAAGAAAAGTTATTGTCGCCGAGCTAAAACAACAGTTTTAATTTCACTTTTAAAATAACCGCGAGCAAGCGGTGCTAATAAAAAATTACTCGTCAGGAAAGGTGCCAGATGAACCATCATAATCAAATCAGCAATCTTCTATTTGAATATACTCATCGCTTTGATTCGGGAGATTTTGCATCCGCCGCCGAGCTATTTAAACACGCTGAAATAATTACCGGAAAAAATGGTGAAACCATTAATTCGAATCAGCTATTAGGTATATGGCAATCGATGGTAATGACTTGCGAAAAAACCGGCAGCCCACAAACCAAACATATTTGCAGCAATGCCATTATTGAAATTGATGAGCAAAACAATACCGCTAGCGCAAAATCCTATTACGTAGTTTACCAGCAAACCGAGACACTGCCACTGCAGGCAATAGCAGCTGGGCGCTATCATGATAAATTTGAATGTATCGATAATCAGTGGCACTTTTGTGAAAGAGATTATCGCATGTTAGAAATGACGGGGGATACCAGCCAACACTTGCGCGATTACAACAAGGCCGAAACAAAAAAAACCAAGGATTAACTAATCGCGAGATAGGGTTTCGGTAATACCTGCACAGGCGGCATCTTCTATCGCCATAGGTTTGCGCAATGTAATGCTTAGCTCGCTAAGCTGCAAATAATTTGCCATTAAATGTTTTAGCAGACCTTGCAATAAAGTTTCGATTAACAAGCAATCCTGAGCCTTGGTATACGCCGCGACATCTTCGGCAATTGCGGCGTAATTAACTGTCTTGGATAAATCATCGGTATCGGCTGCGGCCGCAATATCGACTTGCATAACAATATCAAAATGCAGCGTTTGCTCAACATTTTTCTCCCAGTCACAAACACCTATAACAGTATCGACTTTTAAATCTTCGACAAATACGGTTGCCATCTAACACCTGATTTCTAACGGATTAAATAATGGAAAATGGAAGGCTGATTAATTTAAGCCAGCTTCTGTAATTCATCTAATGGCCAGCGTGGTCGAACCTTCACTTCCAGCGGCTCAACATGACCAGCTTTTAAACGCAAGGCCCCTGCCAAGGCAATCATGGCGCCGTTATCGGTACAGAACTCCGGTCTAGCGTAAAACACTTTGCATTGATGCGCTGCAGTCATTTTTTCTAGCGCTTCGCGCAAACGTTGATTAGCACTTACGCCACCAGCGATTACCAAGCGCTTTAAACCGGTTTGTTTTAACGCGCGCTTACATTTTATCGTTAAGGTACTTACCGCAGCATCTTCAAAGGCAAAAGCGATATCGGCTTTGGTTTGCTCGTCGAGATTGCTGCAATCGGCAATGGTATTTTTGGTAAATGTTTTTAAACCGCTAAAACTAAAATCCAAACCCGGTCGATTAACCATCGGGCGCGGAAATGTAAATCGACCCGCTACCCCCTGCTGTGCAAGCTTGGCAATCTGTGGCCCACCAGGGTAAGGCAAACCCAGCATTTTTGCCGCTTTATCAAAAGCCTCCCCCGCCGCATCATCCAGAGACTCACCTAACAAGCTGTAATCACCTAGGGATTGAACCTCAACTAATTGGGTGTGACCGCCAGAAACCAATAGTGCAACAAAGGGAAATTCAGGAGGATTATCTTCGAGCATGGGCGCTAACAAATGCCCTTCCATATGATGAACACCTACAGCCGGAACATTCCACGCCATCGCTAATGCGCGGCCCAAAGACGCTCCCACTAACAATGCGCCAATTAATCCGGGACCTGCGGTGTAAGCAATACCATCGATATCCTGACTAGTGATATTGGCTTCTGCTATTAGCTGCCGAATCATCGGCAAGGTTTTGCGGATATGATCCCGTGATGCCAGCTCAGGAACCACGCCACCGTATTCAACATGCAGCTCAATTTGGCTGTGCAAAGCATCTGCCAGTAATCCGGTTTCTGTATCATACAAAGCGATGCCCGTCTCATCACAAGACGTTTCAATACCTAGCACTAACATCGTCTAATTATTTCAACCTTATTCAAGCAAGCAGGATTACGTATAAGCGGTTCGCGCTGTATTTAAACTATCAGCGCTGCAACATACAGCGCTTTTAAAAACAAATCTTAGCGTAATGGCACTGGTAGTTTACTGACTCTAAAAGTACCGCCTTGCGATAAGATTTTAACCGAATCACCCGCAACAATAACCTCAGCTTTGGGATCAATAGCCTGCACGACTGATATCACATCGCCATCATCAAGCTTGATGGTGTACTCCATACCTTGCGCCTTGGTTACAGCGCTCTCGGCCTTGGCACCAATAATCGCACCGGCTGCACCGGCAATCACTGCTGCTATATCCGCTGTAGTGCCATCGTCAACAGTTGAGCCAGCCAGACCGCCCACCGCTGCGCCAACCACACCACCAACACCCGATTTAGTGCCTTCTATCGAAACCGGTGTCGCATCAACAACCGTACCCAGCTTCACATTTTGCACCGCTCGAGCTTCATCGCGTGAATAGCTTGTTCCCGTTTGCTTGGATGGAACACAAGCCACTAAGGTACTCACGCTTAAGACCACAATCGCAAATTGAACGCCAAAAGATTTTTTCATTGTCATATCTCCTAATCAGTGCCGTAGAAGCACCCGTTGAATACCAGTATCTAACTCTTAACAGGGCTTCAGGTTTCTTTAAACCGAACTTCAGGTTTCTTTGCGCCAGCATTATGCGGGGTTTTTGCTTAAAAACAACGTAAGCTCAGGCATTGACCGCCCATTTCGTGATTGTTTTGCAATAGATTTACAAACTGCCCATGCACCGAGCCATGTAAACGAAAAACTGCTAACTGTTGATATCTAAAAGAAACGTAAATCCAGCAGGCTTTCTAAGCAATGATGGCATATGTAGTAAGCTCAGAGATTTACTAGAGTAGCTTTAAAAATTAACCCGAATGTCTCTAGAAATTAATAAGAGTATCTTTAGAA
>CAJQQO010000205.1 GCA_905480475.1 uncultured Pseudomonadales bacterium
AGCGCTGCCGGGTTGATAATAATAAAGTTGATAGCGCCGCGGGCTTCATGAATACGCTCGACCAGATCCGACTCGGAATTGCTTTGAAAGCTTTCGATGCCGCAGCCATGTTGTTGGCCGATGGTGCTTAATTGCTGGTTGATTTGCTCCAGCGTCGCGGTGCCGTATTTATCTGGCTCTCTAGTGCCAAGTAAATTGAGGTTTGGTCCGTGCAGTACCAGAATTGTCGACATTGTCTTATAAAAAGCCTCGATCTGCCGCTAGAATTGAATTCGCTGGTTGGATTAGCGACCACTATGATAGTTTAGCAATGCTAGGCGCTTGAAATCCTGAATGCAAGGCTTAAATGGCTTGATGGGCGAATTTAGCGACAAATAACGCAATTTAATAAACGTTTGCGTTTTTTATAGAATGTACAGGCGATAAAGCCTGCTGGCGTCAATTTATCAATTGAGTCGCTATTTGAGAGGCGTTGATGTGGATAGCAGCACTTGTCGGCTTTGTATGGGGTAGCACAATCCGGCGTCAGCACAGCCTTGGTATTTAACCGTTAGCTCAGCCGAATCCGTATCTGAGCCTATAAGCGACTGAAGTTTGTCCAGCGGTAGTTTAGCAATCGTTTGATAGTAAAAAACTTCAACAGGGCCGAAATAATCATCCATTTTGCGAATACCTTGGCTAAATTTAGTGTCTTGATTCAAAGAGACTAATTCGCGGCCACCGTCGGCGTCAGCGACTTTCAATTCAAGCGAAAAGGCGTGACGGTAGAGGTAATGCTCTGGGGCAATAATCCAAACCAGCGTGGCAACGCCATCGGAAACATTGCTATCAAGCTTAAATGCCTTATCGACATGGAGAAACTTATCTTCACTGCTTAAACCTTTAGATGCCTTGGCAAAGCCGCTCGTATTGATGCTGTCGATGCTAGAACTTCCAGTGCTAGATTCTTGGGTGCTTGCAGTTGCGGGTGCTAATGGCTCTTTAACGGCATCCATAGAGCTGGCGTGATTTGCCAAGGTTATTATCAGGCAAAAAGCGATCAGGCTAGTAATAGGCGATTTTGAAATCGCCTGTGATTGTTTAACTGTCAGCATAAACTTTGATCCTGATATTTAACGCGCTATGGAGTGCCTGTCAAAATGACTGTCTTAAAGACGGCTGTATTGTATAAGAAGCTGCTTCCCCATTAAGCCTGCCTTGCAATCATTTTAGCCGTGTTTTTTTGATGTTGGACAATTGTTAAAGAGTTTTACCTATTAATATCACTTGGTATGGGTCTTCATCAGACCTTGTTATGCGGCAATAATTCCGTCACTGCGCTCGATCGTACGGATAGCAGGCCTGCTAATGGTATAGTGGACCTTTAAGTATTCAGGCTTATATCCGGCGCTAAAGTCGCCAATTTTGGAGAAATATTCGGTGTTTTGTTTAGATTCAACGGCCTCTGCTCGCGCTTATAACAGTTTGTCTAAGGCGTTATTAGTGGTCTGTAGTGTTTGGTTTGCCAGTGCGAACGCTGCAGGCTCCCTACCCTCGGAAACTGAAGAGCAAGAGCCTTTATCCGCCGCGTCTACTGAAGCCGCTTTAGCGGCTAAGGCTGTTGATGTCGAAAACCTAGGCGTGATCGCCAGTGAAGCCTATTTCCGTTTAATGCCGCCGGGTCGTTCGGTAAGTTCGGCCTATATGTTATTAAACAATACTAGTGAGCATGATAGCGTGTTGCTTAGTATGCAATCGGATCAAGCCGAGCGAGTTGAGTTGCACGAGCATTCACATAGTGATGGCATGATGCGTATGCGTAAGCTTGATAAATTAACTATTGCTGCAGGTGAGTCCGTTCGGCTTGCGCCCGGTGGTTATCATCTGATGTTATTTGGTTTGCAAGTTGGCTTGACGAAAGATGATGTTGTCACCGTAGAGTTAAGTTTTGATTCGGGAAAATCTGTTATTGTTAATGCCAAGGCTCGATCTTTAAAGTAAGGCTCGATCTTTAAAGTAAGGCTAGGTATTTAAAGAATTACCTTTACTGTTTTAAATAGGTTTTACTCAAATAATATTTTTAAACGAGAGTGAATAATGGACACGCGTGATCGAATTACCATGACTAAAGAAGATATTGCCGATTGGTGGGCCGGTGGTTTTGTTGCTCGCGTTTTAGGTATTGTGTTGGCTATATATTTGATCATTTGTTTAGTGCTGGCCTTTATTTGGAGTAATGAGCCGGATCTATTTGATGTTGCCGAACGCGTGCAACAATTTAACGCTGAAGAGCGTCGCGGCACTGTGACAGGCACGGCTACTGCTGTTGCCTTGGTGGAAGTGGCAAGTACTATGTTGAATAAATCCGGTGGTTATGTGGCTAATGATATTGCACCGCCTGGTGCGTTGTTAGATAACATTCCCAACTGGGAATTTGGTGTGTTAGTACAAGTGCGTGATCTTGCTCGTTCCATGCGTGAAAGTTTTAGCCGCTCGCAATCTCAATCTACCGAAGATGTTGATTTAGTTATTGCCGAGCCACGATTTAACTTTGATAGTGAAAGCTGGATCTTACCGCGCTCGGAAGATGAATATCGTGAAGGTATAAAATATACGCGAGAATATTTGTTGCGCTTATCTGATCCCAATCAATCTGCATCGCAGTTTTATTCGCGCGCCGATAATCTTAATACTTGGTTGGCTAATGTAGAAACCCGACTCGGCAGTTTATCGCAACGTTTAAGCGCCAGTGTTGGTCAGAAGAGACTGAATGTCGATTTGGCTGGTGATGCGGAAGCGGGTCAATCAACAACTGCTCCAAAAGAGCTAGAAATAAAAACACCTTGGAATGAAATAGACGACGTCTTATATGAAGCGCGCGGAACAACTTGGGCGTTAATTCATTTTCTAAAAGCGATCGAAATCGACTTTGCCGATGTGTTAGAGAAAAAGAATGCGGGCGTAAGTTTACAGCAAATTATTCGTGAGCTTGAAGCCACGCAAGAAACTATTTGGAGTCCGGTTATACTTAATGGCAGCGGGTTTGGTTTGTTTGCCAATCACTCGCTGGTGATGGCTTCGTATATATCCCGTGCCAACGCCGGTATTATCGATTTGCGTGAGTTATTATCTCGAGGCTAGTTTTACGCTAACAATCTGGCGGTAGGGTGCGCTAATTACTAGTTGCATTATTTACCGCCAAGCCTGCAATAACATCTAGGCTTCTCGACGAATTGCCCCTTTGATACGATAAAAACACTACTTTTGGCTAATTTGCCTGATTTTCAGCGCAATTTCGGCTGATCGTGCTTGTTGGATCGAGTAGAATGTCCGACCGGTTTTCTGATCAACTTGCGCCAAAAGCGAATAAATCCGTAAGCCAGCCAAGTAAAAAAACTTTAGCAGCTAAAATCTTAACGACTAGAGCAATTACAGCTAGAATTTTAATCAAGCTTCATTTAAACAAACATAGCTAGATTCAAAATAAGTATGGCGAATCTTTAAAGCTAATAAACCAAGAGATATTTTGCAGTGAATCATCAAACAGACGACGTTCGTATAGATCAAATAATGGAATTGTTGCCGCCGGTAGCATTAATGGAGCGTTACCCGGTTTCTGATACCGCCTCCAAAACCGTGCTTGCTTCGCGAGCGGCGATTCACAATATTTTGCATGGTGATGATGATCGTCTATTGGTGGTTGTTGGTCCTTGTTCCATTCACGATGTTGTTGCGGCCAAAGAATACGCTGGTCAACTGAAAAGCTTACGCGAAAAATATGCCGGTGAATTAGAAGTGGTGATGCGGGTTTATTTTGAAAAGCCGCGCACCACTGTTGGTTGGAAAGGCTTGGTTAACGATCCGCATATGGATGGTAGTTTTAAAATTAACGATGGACTGCGAATTGCTCGCGAGCTACTGTGTTTTATTAATGATTCGGGTTTACCTGCAGCGGGTGAGTTTTTAGATGTGATTTCGCCGCAGTACCTTGCTGACCTTATGAGTTGGGGGGCGATTGGCGCGCGTACCACTGAGTCGCAAGTGCATCGTGAATTAGCGTCGGGTTTGTCTTGTCCGGTTGGATTTAAAAACGGCACCAACGGCAGTATTAAAATTGCTATTGACGGTATTGGCGCGGCTAACAATCCGCATCATTTTTTATCGGTTACCAAGTTTGGTCATTCAGCGATTATTGCTACCAAGGGCAATAAGGATTGCCACGTTATTTTACGTGGTGGTACTGAGCCTAATTACAGCGCTGAGGATGTTAACGGCGCGTCTGAGCAGCTAGCCAAAGCGGGCGTTAACAGTAAAGTGATGGTTGATTTTAGTCACGCTAATAGCGCTAAGCAATTTAAGCGTCAGTTGGATGTTAGTAGCGATATTGCGGGGCAAATTGCTGGTGGTAGTGATGCTTTGTTTGGTGTGATGATTGAGAGTCATTTGGTTGAAGGGCAGCAGAGTGTGGTTGAAGGGCAGCCTTTGACTTATGGGCAGAGTATTACGGATGCTTGTATTGGCTGGGATGATACTGAGGCGGTTTTAGCGCAGTTGGCGCAGGCGGTTTTGGATCGACGAGGTTAAAGCAGCAGGTGTAAGGCTGTTGGCGATGTTTCGATAGCCAGCGCGCTTTGTATTTTGTATTAAAATCAAAACCGTCGGTGGTGGACCGACGGTTTTGACCTTTTAAAAACCACTCGCTCCCAAACAATATTAAAAGAACATAATAAACCCTCCAGCTGATAAGGGTAAAATCCCTCCCACCTCAATAATCCCAAACCAAGAACTCCTCCATGAAAAAATTCCAAGATAAAGTTGTACTAATCACCGGCGGTAGCCGTGGTCTCGGCAAATCCATGTCCTTGGGTTTCGCCCGTGAGGGTGCAAAAGTCATCATCGCTAGCCGCAAGCAAGAAAACTGCACCGCACTTGCCAATAGCATTGTCGAGCAAGGTGGTCAGGCCATTGGGATTGCCGCCAACACTGGAAAAACCGAAGATATCGATAGTCTGATCGAGCAGGTCAGTGCCGCTTATGGCACGGTTGATATTTTGGTCAATAACGCCGGCACTAATATTGCCTTTGGCGGCTTAAGCGATTTGACGCCAGAGCAATTCGATAAAATGTATCAAATTAATTTGCGCGGGCCATGGCATTTGGCAGCAAAGCTAGCACCGACTATGGCTAGCAATGGCGGCGGTTCAATTATTAATATTATTACTGTCGGTGCATTACGACCGCCAGCGCTTAACGGTTTTTATGCGGCAACCAAAGCCGGACTTGAAGCCTTAACAAAAGTAATGGCACAAGAGTGGGCTGCTGATAATATTAGAGTGAATGCAATTGCGCCGGGACCTTATCGATCGGATCTGGTTGATGCCAGTATCACTGCTATTCCCGGTTTTGAAGAGGGTATGCGCGATTCAACGTTGCTGAAGCGTATTGCCGAAAGTGATGAGATTTTAAATCCGGTATTTTATTTGGCGTCAGAAGCGAATACTACGGGCATTACTTTGATAGCGGATGGCGGTTATATGGCAGGCGCTTAAATAAGCGTTTAGTCTGTCTTTTTAACAATAAGCAGATTGATAAGCTTCGGTAAGTTATCAATCTGCTTAAGCTACATCTAACGTTTTTTATTTAAGCTTGTCGCTTAAACTACACGTCTCTAATCAAATCTCAATAGCGCCGTAACCAATAGAATCATCAGCAGCAAGTAACTTGCCGAGTTGATCTAATTGATGGCTGCCATTACCTAAGCTGTAGCTAAGTTGTTTTGCCCACATAAAAAAGCGATGAATCGGATACTCTACGTCTGCACCAATACCGGCGTGTAAATGCTGGGCGGTGTGAATAACACGATGCGCGGCATCGCAGGCCCACCATTTTGCGACGCGTACTTCAGCCGCCGCAGGTAAACCTTCACTTACGCGCCACATCGCTAACCAGTATGTTGAGCGAATCGCTTCAACGTCGATATAGCTGTCTGCCATACGCATGGCCAAAGCCTGAAATGTGCCAATAGGAACGCCAAACTGTTCACGCTCGCCCGTATAGGCGGCTGTGCGTCTCATTGCTTCTTCAGTGATGCCAGTTTGTAATGCGCATTGCGCAACATTGGCATGTAACTCTAACCAGTTAACGATCTCGTCGCCCTGACCTTGAGAACCGAGCATTGCGTTGCTATCAACACTAACATTGTTAAGTGTGAGTGCTGCACTCCAAGGTCCAAGTAAGCTGATTTCTTGTGCGTCAGTAGTAACACCATTGCTACTAGTGTCGACCAAAAAGATGCTGTTGTTACCCTCACTATCGCTAGCCGGAACAAGAATGCAATCGGCAGTTGCGCCATCTTGTACGCAGTCGAGCGAACCGTTAAGTGTCCAGCCATCTACGCTTTGTGTTGCGGTAACGCCTTGGCGGATTGCGGCAGGCATAGCGATTTCGCTAATTGCCGCAGTCAGTTTTATTTTGCCTTCGGCAAATGGCGTTAAATACTGCGCTTGTTGTTCTGCTGTTCCAAATTCAATGATTGGCATAGCGCCAAGAATCAGACTTGAGAATAATGGAATCGGTGCAACGCGTCGGCCTTGCTCTTCAAGAATTAAGCAGGTCTCAATAAAACCTAAGTCGGCACCGCCAGCGCTTTCCGGAATCGCAATCGCTAACAGACCTTGATCGGCTAAGGTCTTCCATAGTTGATCATCGTAGACTTCATCGTTACGAGAAAAATCCAACTGGAATTCGTCGGTAGCGCGATCGGTAAAAATTTTGTACGCCAATTCTCTTATGGCAATTTGATCTTCAGAGAATGAAAAGTCCATGGGTTTTTCCTCGTTATTAATACTTAACTATTCGTTTGTGTGGCAGGGCAAATAAAACCATTGAGCTGCTGGTAGGTATTGGCTTCAGTGGCTCGGTTTGATTAAGTTGCTATCAATGGTTTATCAGCCGCGCGTTAAATGCGTTTCATATGTTGTAAGTTTTTGGTGTATTCCAGTTGCTCGGCCGGCGGGTTTTCTAAAAATAATCCGCGATAAAACACCGTTGTTAGCAATTCTGTTAACTGCTGCCGATCAATTTTTTCGGCATGCAGCTTTTTGTCCTGATTAATAAAATAATCCCTGAGCATCATTTCGCCGCTGCTCGCCAGCGTGTAAATCACTAAAAATGCCTGATGCTGTTCAAACTTGGCATCGGGAAATAGCTTAGGCATCAATTGCACTAGCCAATTAAGTTGCTCCATATAGCCGAGCCGGATACGCTCGGCAAAGTCCTGATCTTCATCGGCCATTTGCAGCAAGCAGCGCATTAAGCCGGGTCGATCGGCATAGCTATCGACCACCAAGCTAAAGTGGGCATGTATTCGAGCATACCAATTACCCTTGGGAACGCCTTTTTCGATGGCATCAACATTGCGCGCCTCGGCGATAAAATCCTCTAATACTTCCAGCGTCAAAGACTTTAAGTCTTTGAAATAATGGTAAAAAAGCCCAGCTGCAACACCTGCTTCGCTGGTGACATCGTGAATTCGCATGCGGTGATAACCGGTTTTTTCCATCACCTCCAAAGCTGCTCGTTTGAGCTTGGCTCTGGCCGCTTCACCTCGGGCGCTGAGTTTTTTTTCATCAGTAGCACTTGAACGTACGTCACTGGCGGGCAGCGAAATATCCGTCGATGCCTTTGAAACCGGGGCTTTTTCCGGCTTTTTGTCAGTGTTTTTAGAGGCGCTTTTGCTCACGGCGGTTTCCAGTAGAAAGAGCGAATCACTTGAATAGTGCAAACAATAGTTGAAATTGAATTTAGTTTCAACTATTGTTTGCACCCAATGACGAGCAAATGTGTTGGTCAGTGGCTTGTGCGCGGTGTAAACCGTCCTTTGTACGGATTGTGTAGATTTGTGCAGAAGATCAGGCCCCCGTGGAGTAAAGCACGGAGCAAATGACAGGCTCATCAATGTAGGTAGATAGTGTGTAGATAGAGTCAGTGCGGGTAGGGAAAGCCTTGTCGGATACACGGACATTGGGTAAATCGCAATTTTGGCCGCCGTATTATTTTGCCTGTACGAAAAATACAGCGTATAAAAAGGCCTGCAGGATTGCGCAAGCGAATTATTGATAGCCGAATTATTTTATAAACAAAGGTAAGACACATGTTTGTTGACTACTCAGACGATCAAAAAGCGTTACGTGCGCGTTTACGCAAATATTTTTCTGGGCTTATTAAGCCGGAATACAAAGAAGAGCTGCGCTCGGCCGAAGGCGGTGACTTATACAAATCGCTGATTCGCCAAATGGGTAAAGACAATATGCTGGCATTGGGCTGGCCAAAAGAATATGGCGGTGCCGGTTTAACACCGACCGAGCAGTTGATCTTTTTTGAAGAAGCCTTACTCGCAGCGGCACCCGTGCCATTTGTGACCTTAAATACTGTTGGTCCAGCGGTTATGGATCATGGTACCGAAGAGCAAAAGAATCGCTTCCTGCCTTTGATTGCCGCTGGTGATGTGCACTTTTGTATTGGTTATACCGAGCCATCAGCGGGAACTGATTTAGCATCATTGCAAACCGCCGCTGTTCGTCAAGGTGATGAATATATTGTTAACGGCAATAAGGTTTATACCAGTGCAGCCGAAGCTGCTGATTATGTTTTTCTGGCGGCTAGAACTGATCCAGATGCCAAGAAACATAAGGGGATTTCAGTATTATTGGTTGATACCAAAGATCCCGGCTTTTCCTACGGACCTATCCATACCTTAGGTAGTGTGCGGACTAACGTTTCGTATTACACCGATGTGCGCGTACCCACCGATATGATTATTGGTGAAGAGAATAAAGGCTGGCCTTTAATTACTTCGCAGCTTAATCACGAGCGTGTTGGTTTAGCCGCTTGGGGAATTCAGGGTTGGAAAATCTACAAGCTCACTTTGGATTGGGCGCGTAAAGAAAAAACCGCTGACGGTAAACGTATTATTGATGACCCAAGCGTGCAACGTAATCTTGCGGAAGTTTATTCCATGCTTGAAGCGATGCGAGTAATGAATGCAAGAATGTCTTGGAAACTGGATCACGCTGATATTGATCCGGTATTACCTTCAGCATTAAAAGTTTACTCAACCGAATCAATGATTGAGATTAGCCAAAAGCTAATGGATATTGTTGGGCCACATGCATTAATTCGTTCGACTAGCCCAGGCTCAGTATTAATGGGTGATTTGGAACATGAATATCGACGCAGCACGATTAATACTTTTGGTGGTGGTGTTGTTGAGGTATTACGTGGCTTGGTTGCAAACTTTGGTTTAGGTATGCCGCGTCATCGATAAGTAGTCCTTTCTTGCCCTGTATTACATGAGCTACATCTGCATTGTGGCTCATGTAATACACATTCTATTCAAATAAAGGTTTCGATTTGATCTGCGGCTACTGGCCGATTTGGGCTGCACTGATCGGCTTTAAAGCGGTAAATCAGTCTTAAAGTGTCGAAAATTCTTACAGATTTTGATTCTGAAGATATTCCTAAGCCCATAACATATTGAATAATATATAAATATTTTTTTGGTGTGAATATTGCATAATTTGACCCTAAGCCAAAATAATAAGAATTTAAAAAACGAAAATAGGGCTAGAAATACCATAGGACTAAATTTATGAAAACGAAAATTTTAAATAAGATAGCCGCTGCGATTTTGCTACCGCTTAGCATTTCGGCGCAAGCTGGCTTAATAACCAACTGGGAAGGAACCGGTGTTGACTTTTACTCATCCTGGATTGATTCCAGCACTTTGCGGATAGAAATTGATGCAGGCAGCCGCACTGGCGGTTGGGCTAGCGCTACCAATATCGATTCGATTGCGCTTAACTCTCCTGATTCTTGGACGTGGACAAATGCATCTGACATTTTATTGTCTGGCCCTGGCTCTTTTGGCGGTGCTGTTTCAGGCACAGGTCTAAATGCAGGTGGTTGTCAGGGTTTAACGCTGGGGGCTAACCATCAGTGTTGGAGCGGACTTGCTGCTTTGACGGACAATTTGATTTTTGACTTCTCATTTGTCGGTGATGCGATTGTTTCGAGTAATACGGATAACCCTCATCTAAAAGTCCGTTTTATCGATGATAGCGGTCGAAAAATTGGCAGCTTGCTGTCAGCCGATTTAGAAAGCATTGAAGTTCCTGAGCCGTCAACCATAGCGTTACTTGGGCTTGGGTTTATAGGTGTGGTTGCAGCGAGGCGAAAGCGCTAGCGAAAATACTTAGCTCGTTCCTAAAAAGGCTTCATTTATGAAGCCTTTTTTAATGCTTCTATTTTCATAAGTTTGATACTTACTAATTTTCGTATTGTCATTAAAAGCTGTTTTTATTGTTTGTTGCTTCAAAATGATTAGCCAATTTCTCCTCAAAATACGTCGAATTCCTTTACGTTAGGCCTTATTCCTAAGCGCTGCTAATATTTAAGAATTCTGCTATCTTATTGATATTGTTAGCCTTTAATTTTTATGGCACAAGCATTGGATAGTATTTAATCAAGAATAATAATTATAACTAAGCGCTAAAACATAACAATAATTGTTGCGCAGTAAGAAGGTTGAGCTTTTGGCTTTTAGTAGTGATTGAGTAAGTTTGATAGTGGATTGATAGCGGGTAGCTAAATTGGATCGTTAGAAAAGATAGTTGAAAAAGAAAGCTGGAAAAGCAAGATCGGAAATACGGCGGGGCAAGACAGACGAGTGAAACAAACAAAAAAGCTTTGGTAAAAAAGCTTACAAAAAGAAAAAATTGTTTTGAAGTAAAGTGTTTGATTGAAAAAAAAGAATTGCAAAGTGATAGAGGAAAAATAAATTAACTTAGCCATTAACAAGACAATAAAAATAATAGTTAAGAAAAAATAATAATAATATAAAAAGTGGCAATTTTTATTTAAGTAACAGCTCCCAGTAAATAAAAAACCCCGAACCACCGTGCAGGTTTCGGGGTTTTTTATGCGTGCTAATTAAGTGCTTGATGCTTAAGTAAAATACTCGCGCTTAAGTAAAATCTTTGGCAATGGCTTTATATTCATCGGCAGATAGTCGTGGCCCATACTGTGAAACCACTTTTGCGGCAGCTGCACTGGCAAAGTCGCCTGCTTGTTGATGTGTCATGCCGTGGGTTATGCCGTAAAGAAATGCACCAGCAAACATATCGCCTGCACCGTTAGTGTCAACAGCTTTCACGCTAACACCGTCGATTGATATAATAGTATTGCCGTCATAAACTAATGCGCCTTTGGCACCCAGTGTAATCACAAACTCTTCGCTGACTTGTTTGATTTTCTCAATCGCAGCATCAAGGCTGCTGACGCCAGCAAAGCTTAGCGCTTCTTCTTCGTTGCAAAAAACCAACTCAACTTTATCGCCCATAATGGATTTAACACCGTCGGCAAAGTGAGCAATGATGCCGGGATCAGAAAAGCTAATCGCGACTTTGCTGCCATTGCTTTGTGCAACTTGGCGAGCCTTGGTTGCTGCTTCCCGACCACTGTCTGAGGTCACTAAGTAACTTTCAATATAAAGATACTCTGAGTCACTTATCGCTTGCTCATCCAATTCACGGTTGGATAGCGTTGCGCTAATACCCAAAAAGGTATTCATCGAGCGCTCGGCGTCTGGCGTAATCAAAATCAGGCATTTTCCAGTTACACCTGTTTCCGCAGGGGTGGTAATCGTTGCAACGCCGGCATCTTTCATATCCTGCATGTAAAAATCGCCGTTTTCATCATTGGCCACTTTACCGCTAAAAAATGTACTGCCGCCAAAATAGCTGGTCGCAATAATGGTATTGCCCGCCGAACCGCCGCTAGCCCGCTTGGAATAGACCATATGCGACTCAAGATGCCCCAGTAGCTCGGCTTGACGTGCTTCATCAACCAAGGTCATCAGGCCTTTATCTACCTGCATTGTGACCAAGTCACTATCGCTAACTTCAAGCTCGGTATCGACTAAAGCAGCACCTATTCCATAAACGTGATATTTTTTCATCGTAATTTCTGTTCTCTCCGATTATTCTGTTTATATCCACCCTGAAGCTGAATCTCCGGCTCGCCGTCGGTTGACTAATAAATGGCGAGCGGTACAAAACGCATAGGGGTATTCTTTTAATGCGATATCTTTTTGTCCGATATTGAGTTCGATTTTAAAGCGGCATACCTTAAATGGCGAAGTCCAGTAACGCAAGTCAAGCCAAAGCCAAGAAAGGCCAAAAAAAAACCGCTACCGGCCGCTCGCCAGGCAAAATCTTCAAAGCTTTGCTGCGCTGGTTAATAAGTCCGCTGGCGCTCAAGATCTACCTAATCCTGATTACCTTGTTTATCGCTTACGTGATTTACCTCGATGCGACGATTCGCAGCAGTTTTGAAGGTAAAAAGTGGCAGCTGCCCGCGCGCGTCTATGCGCGACCGCTTGAGCTGTATGAAGGTTTACGTATCAATGCCGATGAGCTTGAGCAGGAGTTGCGCGATTTGGGCTACCGCTCCGGCACTGCAACACGTGCCGGTAGTTATTATCGTGGTAGCAGCCGTGGTAACGACTTTACCTTGCACTCGCGTGGGCATGTTTTTTGGGATGGCGTAGAGCAGGCGCAAACTGCCAAGCTGGCTTTTAACGGGAATGAGTTATCACAGCTGAGCCAGCTAAATGGCAAGCCGTTGGCATTATTGCGTTTGGAGCCGATGGAGATTGGCGCGATTTACCCGAATCATCGCGAAGATCGTATTTTGGTAAAAATTGAAGAGGTGCCGCCGCTCTTAGTGGCGGCGCTGTTAGCCGTGGAAGATCACCGCTTTTATGAGCACCACGGCGTTTCACCATCGTCTATTGCCCGCGCTGCATTGCAAAATATAAAAAGTGGTTCGGTAGTGCAGGGTGGTTCGACGATTACCCAGCAGCTTGTTAAAAATTATTATCTGACTCGCGAGCGTAGCTTTAGCCGTAAATTTACCGAAGCCATTATGGCTTTATTGCTAGAGCGGCGTTATGACAAGGAATCGATTTTACAGGCCTACCTTAACGAAGTGTACTTAGGTCAAGCGGGCGCGCGAGCTATTCATGGTTTTGGTTTGGCGAGCCAGCATTATTTTAATCGGCCCTTGCATGAATTAAGTATCGATCGATTGGCTTTGCTAATTGCTATTGTGCGCGGACCTACTTATTACGATCCCTGGCGACATCCCGAGCGTGCATTAGCGCGGCGTAATATGGTGATGGATGCATTAGTTGCACGTGAGTTATTGACCAGTCAAGATGCCGAGTGGGCGAAAACGCAGCCGTTAAATCTTGGTAAAAAAACCCGTTCGCACTATGTTTTTCCTGCGTATATCGATTTGGTTAAACGACAGCTGCGGGATATTTATCAAGAGACTGACCTTACCTCGAATGGTTTAAAGATTTATACCAATTTTGATCCACGTATTCAGCGTCATGCAGAAAAGGCAGTCGTTGATGGATTAAAAAAACTTGATGCAGCGCGTAAAGCGAAATCAGCAGATGAAAAAGCTACAGAAGATAAACCGCTACAAGCAGCCATTGTTGTTACTCAGCCGGAGACCGGTGATGTGCTCGCCATTGTCGGTGGCAGTGAGCCGCGTTATTCAGGATTTAATCGTGCCTTAAATGCCAAACGTTCAATCGGTTCGGTGATTAAGCCGGTGGTTTATCTTTCTGCCTTATTGCAGCCTGAGCAATTTAATTTAGCGACTTTGGTCGATGATAGCGCTATTACTATCGAAACCAATGGTAAGTCATGGTCGCCGCGCAATTACGATCGGCAAGATCACGGTGAAGTGCCCTTAATTATTGCCATGGCAAAATCCTACAATCAGGCCACTACGCGAGTGGGTCAGCAAATCGGCATTAGTCGTGTGATTGATGTGATGCAACAGTTAGGCTTTAAGCGCGACGTAAATGCCGTGCCATCGTTATTTATTGGTGCCACTCAGTTATCGCCGATTGAGGTTGCCGGTTTATATCAAGCCATTGCTGCCAATGGGTATCGCGCGCCGCTTAAGGCGATTCGTTCGGTGCTCGATAATGACAACTTGCCCCTTGATCATTTTCAATATGAAATTGAGCAGGGCGTTGACTCAGACGCTGTGCATTTGATTCAGCATGCGCTAATTAATGTTGGGCGAGTAGGAAGTGCTAGATCGGCGCGGCAAGTATTGGGAAACGATTTTCTCTTTGCTGGAAAAACCGGCACGTCAAGCGAGCAGCGCGATAGTTGGTTTGCCGGATTTACCGGCGATTTACTCGCGGTGGTTTGGCTGGGTTACGATAACAATGCGCCGACCGCTTATACCGGTAGTGTTGGGGCTTTACCGATATGGACGCAATTTATTCAATCGGCAAGCCGTTTACCCTTGTCGCCATTTCCATCCGCCAATATCGAATATCAGTGGATAGATTTACAAACCGGTCAGCGCTCGAGTGCGGCCTGTCAAACTGCGACAGAATTGCCCTTTATTAAAAATACCGCACCCACAGGACGGCCATCTTGCGCCTATTAATACCGTTATTCGGTCGCTATTAATTAGCTAACAAATTAGTGCAAAATAGACAGTGCTCGGAGTTATTGCTTTTAAGTGAATAAGTAAAACGATTTGCTCGCTTGGCATCGGTGTTTTACTCCTAGTTCGATCGCAATTAAATCAAACTCCTGTCGTGTTTTTAAAGAGATGTAAAGTAATGTTCATTCATCAAACAATAATTATTAGCCTATTAGTGTTACTCTCATCCTGCGGAATGATGCCGCCCTTAGACGATAGTGAAGAGATTAAAGTTGAGCTACCTGACGATGGTAGTTTGCATTTGCCACCGCGCGCGACTGAGCCAAACAATGCTGGCGCCAATAGTTCCAGCGCGGTTGATCAATTGTTGAATCAGGCCAATCAAGCCATTGCCGATAATTACCCGGCTAAAGCGGCTGCATTGGTGGAGCGCGCGATTAGAGTTGCGCCTAAAGATCCGCGAGGGTATTTCACCTTGGCTCAAATACGCCACCGTCAGGGGCAGGGTCATCAAGTGGCGCAACTCATCCACAAAGCGCGATCATTAGCTGGCAGCGACAAAGTTTTACTGGCTTCAATTAATCATTTTCAAAACGCCTTGTCTTTGGATTAGCGGCAAAAGCATTATTAGAGTCAGACGCTACGGCATGTTGTTTTTGCGCGTTAACGTTACTAGTGAAAAAATAGTGCCGTTAGTGAATAAGTAAGGGATAGATTTATGCTGTGAAGAGTCTCAATCTATACGTGTTAGCGCCGGACTTATTAGGGTAGAAATAAGTGTATTAACAATTCTCGATCAGCAGATATGAAAAACAATGGACACTATGCAGTCACAAAATTTGGTTGAATTGTTTAGCCGCAATAAACCCAAAAAAGTTTTTTCCAGACGTTGGAGCAAGCGCTCGGCGGTTGCCATTGTGTTGGATCATGATGTGGTAGAAAAGGCCTCAATTTTACTGATTAAGCGCGCCGAGCATGAAGCCGATCCTTGGTCTGGCCATATGGCTTTTCCTGGCGGGCGTTACGAATCGGTGGATAAAAACGGATTGGAAACTGCCAAGCGCGAAATGAGCGAAGAAGTCGGTTTTGATATTGACTGCCCTGATCAAGGTTTAAAAATTGACGGCAAGTTTGTTGGTCGTTTATCGGATGTGCGCACCACTAAACGGGTTACGCCTAAAACCATGGTGGTTTCGCCCTACGTATTTAAAGTCTCTAGCCAGCCGCAGTTGCAACCCAACTATGAAGTTGCCGAAACTGTTTGGGTGCCTTTTTCATATTTTGCCAATGTTGATAACCGTGATGTTTATGAGTTTGATCATCAAGGCCGAAATATTAGAATGCCTTGTTATCGCTATGAAGACAAAGTTATTTGGGGTTTAACCTTATCCATGATTGATGAGTTTATTCGTCTATACGGTGTTGATGTGCCGCCATGGTTTAGATTCTAATTAAAATGCTGTTTTTGACAGCATTTTTAAAAGTGTTGATAAGCGCTTTACAAAGTATTAACAACGACTAAAGCGAAAAATAAAAAGCGAAAAAGATAAGTGTGAGATCTTTTATGAAAGCCACTCAATATACATTCCTTGATATATTTACCTTGCGGATGCTTAGCCAAATAGTAGCGCTACTGCTGTCGCTGTCATTCGCTGCCAGCAATATTAATGCTGAGCCAAGTCGCACCGATCATCGGCTTGCAGCGGGTAAGCCCAATTTTGCTGGTTGGTATTTGGCAAAGTCCACCAATGGCAATTACTCAGTGCAAGTTCCATTAGTCTTCGACGACTTTACTGTTGTTGAAGATGAGAAGTCCGATATTGATAGAAATGAAATGATTATGGCAAGTGGAGCTGGTGGTGTGGTTTATGCTGCCACACGGATTTATTACCGCACTCATGGACAGGCCGCGCGCTATTTTAAACAATTTATCGAAGGCAAAGTTGCACAAGGAGCCGATGTGAAGCGTATTAAGGTGCGGGGCTATGATGCGGTTGATATTAGCATTGGCAATGCTAAATCGGCATCCCTGCAGCGAGCGCTACTAGTGGGTGAGAATTTATTTTTATTGGCGGCGGAGTGGCCAGTAGCGCAGCAAGCGAAAGCGGAGAAAAACGTTAAGAACTTTTTGCGTTCGCTAAATATCAAAGACTAATTAGAAGCGCCGATTAAAAAGAGCAAAAATAATGAAAAGCAATAAACGTTTAATTTTACTTACTGCCTTGCTATTTCCCCAAATACTATTTGCTGACGGTGCTAGCAAGTTAGTTATTAATCCGAAATTTGAACTTGCCAATTTACCCAAGCCCAATCCATGGTTGGCAAAAAGCCCTTATGCGATATCGCATCATAATGCAGCGCAAACGGATGCTACC
>CAJQQO010000206.1 GCA_905480475.1 uncultured Pseudomonadales bacterium
AGCAATATCTTTAAAATAATAAATATTAATTACTGTGCAAAATACGCTTTCCAAGCCATGGTAAAAACGCATTTTATTTGACAGCCATAACCAATAATCATTTAACTGGCTACAACACTGGCTACAACAAAGAGGAAGGAAATTTAAAAGTTATTTTGCTCTGCAATTTTTAAATTTTATAGCGACAACGCTAAATAAAATTAGCGCCCACGCAATTCTGTTTTTAAAATTTTACCTGCCGCATTGAGTGGCATGGCATCAATAAATTCCACCGCACGTGGCACTTTATAATTGGCCATATTCGCTTTGCACCAATCAATAACCGCTTGCACATCCAGCTCACTGCCTTGCTGCTTAACAATAAACGCCTTAGGCACTTCGCCCATCCGTTCATCGGCAATACCCACTACAGCAGATTGCACTACGCCAGCAATACTCGCTAAACCATTTTCAATTTCAGCAGGATACACATTAAAACCGCCAGAAATTATCATATCTTTTAAGCGATCGGTAATACGTAAATAACCTTGCTCATCCAACACGCCAACATCGCCGGTATGTAGCCAACCTTCGGCATCAATAGCTTCTTGAGTCGCTTGCGGGTTATTAAAATAACCTTGCATAACGTTATAACCACGCACACAAATTTCGCCAGCTTCACCGATGGCGACACTTGCGCCGTCGGTATTGACACATTTCACGTCAACACCAGGCATGGCTCGCCCGGATGTGGTAGAAATAATTTCGGCGCTATCTTCAGGCCGACAAATAGTCACGACGCCACAGGTTTCCGTTAAACCATAAGCGGTGACAACCGTTTCAAATCCCAAGTCATTCCACATTTGATTAACTAATTCTACTGGCACCGCTGCCGCGCCAGTAACCGCAAGACGCAAACTCGACAAATCATACTCGCCACGATTAGGATGCGCTAATAAGGATTGATATATTGTCGGCGGCCCCGGCAACATCGATATTTTATCGCGCTCAATTTGGGCTAACACTTCGTCTAAGTCGAAGGTTAGCACCGGTAGCATTTTTGCACCTTGAATAATAGCGGATAGCCAACCGGCCTTGTAACCAAAGGAGTGAAAAAATGGATTGATAATTAGATAATTATCCGTGGCGGTTAAACCCACCGTATTACTCCAAGTCGTAAAGGACTTGATATTTTGTCCATGCGCGCTGATAACACCTTTGGGTTTACCGGTAGTACCTGAGGTAAACATAATATCCATACTATCGCTAGGACTAAGCGCTTGCGTACGCTGCTCAGCAGCGTCCTCGGAAATAGTGTCAGCGCCATTAATAAAAGCTGACCATTCCTCTAAGGGTTGCTGAGTTTGAGCTTCGGTAGCACCTCTTAATAAAACAATTTTCTCTAACGACGGCATCGCCTCGTTCGCTAACATCGCCGGATAATCAATACCTAAAAAACCGGCTACGGTTAGTAAAAATTTTGCGCCACTCTCGTTAAGAATAAACGCAGCTTCACTCCCTTTCATACGGGTATTCAGTGGAACTAACACCGCACCCGCTGAGTGCAGGCCGATTGCAGCAATAATCCACTCAGAAATATTCGGCGCCCATATCGCAACCCGATCGCCCTTTTCCACCCCTGCAGCCATAAAGGCGCGACAAGCCTGTCTACGCAAAGCGTTAAGCTCTTTAAACGAAATACGCTTGTCTTGCTCTTGAATAGCAATATTGTCGGCAAATTTTTCTGCCGCAGTTTGTACCAATTGGGGAAGTGTTTGATCTGACACGGTGTTTTACTCTACCTATTCGGTCTGATTGAATCTTAGTTTAATTATTAGCACTTAAGTCGACGCTACGGATATTAGCTGCACTAGGATCAGCGCCATCGCTACGACTATAAGCAAGGACCAGTGTATAACGATTATTTTTAGCACCCAATGATCGAATCGGCCATTGGATGCTGTGCAATAAGAGGATTGCCTTATAAATACTGGCTAATCACGGTTCTTAGTTGCTCAGACGATGGCCGCTGCTGATAATCTTCACCGGCGTAATACCAGACAACATCACCTTGGCTGTCGATCAAAATAACGGCTGGATGGGGAATTTTATCATCACGCCTTACGCCATAGAGATCGGTAATGGCTAGATCGGTATCGGATAGAAAGACATAGGGCTGGTCAAACTTTTTGGCCATTTTTTGCGAGCCTTCAGCATCATCCGGACTGATCGCTAGCAACTGAATATTATTTTCTTTAAGCGTGGGGAACAGCGCCTGAATATCATCTAAATGACTCACACAAAATGGACACCAGTTACCGCGATAAAAAACCAGCATCACATTAGTGTCAGGCTGAAACTGCGAGAGCGTTACCGTATTGCCATCAGCATCGCTGGTGCTAAAGTCTGGCGCGGCTTTGCCCACTTCAATATTCACGTCGACATCGCCGTAACCGACCGTCGAGCTAATAGCCTGCTCCGGTACCGGATCATTACTACAGGCACTAAGAAATAACACAGCAAATAAAGTCAAACAAAAAGGTTTCGAAAATCTAAATAGTTTCATTGTCAGTTTTCTCCATAAAGTCTGCAAAAAATTATAAACAAATCGCTTTAACTGTCTCGATCGAATAGTCCCGATTGAATAAGCAAGCGTTTGTCGGACTTGGATAATTTTTTAATCGCACTTTCTGCAATACTTGCTTCGGAGCGATTATCCATTGGCTGTTGAAACACTAATTTTAACGGCCCTTTGCCCCGCAATGCCTTAGCGGCTTTTGGCCCACTACTACTATGCTCGGCAAAACGCCGTTCAACATCGGTGGTAATACCGGTGTATACCCGACCATCTGCACATTCAAGCATATACAAGAACCAATTTGAGGCCTTGCTTTTTGAAAGCGTGCTTTTTGATGAAATGGTTTTTGACTGGGTATCCAACGGTTTATTTACGACCGTTTTTTTTGTTGTGGGTTCACTGCTGCTGTTTTTATCATTGCGCTTGCTACTGCGATTGTCATTGTGACTGGTTTCGCTATCCTTGTTGCGAACACGCTTGGCCTTAACAGGATTAGCCTTAGCCTTAACCGAAGTCTTAGACGCTGCTTTCGCCACTAAGAAAGCATCCGCCACTGCTGAGTATCACCGTCACCCGAACTTACCGCGCGCTGCTCTTGCTCAAGCTTAATTAAATGCGCAAGCAAAGATAGCTGCGCCATCCCGTGCAAGGACACATCAACGTCGTCATAAACTTCTGGTACCAATTGTTTAATCGCTATCGATGGGTGATTGGATAATTTATCAATCACTTTAGCTTCACGTCCTAGCCTATGCTCCACCAACCAATTAATCGTTTCTAAAGGGTGATCCATTAGCTCGCCGTGGGCAGGGCCAATTTGCTGCAAAGGATAAGTCGCCAATAATTGCAGGGATTCAATATATGCTTTCATATCGCCGCTAGGCGGAACAATCACTACGGTTGAGCCATTCATAATATGATCACCCGCTAAAAGAATACCTTCTTCCTCAAGCATAAAACATAAATGATTACTCACATGGCCCGGCGTATGGATAGCGCGTAAATTAAAATTATCGCCAGTAATCAACTCATCGTGTTTCATATGCCAATCGGGTTTAAAGGTCTCATCCTGAAACATCATATCTTCTGGCAGCATACCAACCACTTGAGCGCCAGTTGCCGCAGCAATTGGTGCCACAGCCGGTGAATGATCGGGATGCGTATGGGTGGCAACAATCCATTTAATTTTATCGCCCACACTATTAAGAATGGCGTCGATATGTGATTGCTCCAGCGGACCGGGGTCGACCACAGCAACTTGCTCTTCACCCAGAATATAGGTGTTAGTGCCAGCGTCGGTCATCGGCCCAGGATTGGGCGCGGTAATTCTGCGCAAGCGATCACTTAATCGAACAACTTTACCGTGAATTAAAGTAGACATAATAAACTCGTTATTTTTTCTAACTACTGACAATTAAACGCCGTATACACACAACTTAAAAAAGCGCTCTCAACCCTATACACAGTTAGCAATCAAAACCTCTGGATTAACATCGGCCTCGTAATCCACGCCATCAATTTCGAAACCAAATAGGTTCATAAATTCATGTTGGTAACCAGAAAAATCGGTAATAGTCATTAAATTTTCTGAAGTCACCTGATCCCATAAACCTTCAACCGCTTGCTGGACATGCTCGGCAAGCTCTTTGCCATCGGCCCTCAAGCGACCTTCTTTATCCATAGTTGGCGCATTGCCGTACAAACTGTTTTTAAACAAGCCATAGACTTGCTCGATACAACCTTCGTGCGTTCCTTCGGCTTTCATCACTTTAAATAACAGCGCTAAATACAGTGGCATAACCGGAATAGCGGAACTGGCTTGAGTCACCACCGCTTTTAATACCGATACTCGCGCATCGCCATTGATAGTAGCCAAACGATTACGAATGCTTTTAACCCGATGATCCAGATCCTGTTTCGCCTGACCAATCGTGCCGTGCCAATAAATATCCCAAGTCACTTTTTCGCCAATGTAAGTATACGCAGTGGTTTTGGCCCCGTCGGCCAGCACACCCGCATCGGCCAGCGCATCAATCCACATTTCCCAATCTTCACCGCCCATCACAGCAACCGTGTTAGCAATCTCATCATCGTTAGCGGGGTCAATAGTGACTTCTTCAATAATGCCTTTATCTGTATTGACGCAGCGCTGGGTAACGCTTTTACCAATCGGCTTTAATGTTGAGCTATGCACTTCGCCGGTTTTAGGATGCTGACGTCGCGGAGACGCCAAGCTATAAACCACCAAATCCACCTGCCCCATATCTTCTTTGATTAGCTCAATGGTTTTTTGTTTGATCTCGTCCGAAAAGGCATCACCGTTGATGCTCTTAGCATATAGACCGTCGGCCTCGGCATATTTATGAAACGCTGCCGAGTTATACCAACCGGCTGTACCGGGTTTTCTTTCGGTGCCGGGCTTTTCAAAAAAGATACCCAGCGTGCTGGCACCAGAACCAAATGCCGCGCTAATACGCGAAGCCAAACCATAACCAGTAGACGCACCGATAACTAATACACGTTTGGGAGCACTGCCTTGCTGGGCGCTATCTTGTTGAACGATCGCACCTTCTGATTTCACATAATCAATTTGACGTTTAACATTGGCATCGCAGCCGACTGGATGGGTAGTGACACACAAAAAACCGCGAACTTTGGGTTTAATAACCATAAAAAAACCTTATTCAAGCTAGATAAGTAAATTGGACGGAACGCACAACTGATCAAAAACCAGCCGACAAAATCAAAGCGGTGGTATTATAATGCGCACTGCCTACGAAACCAGATAAATATTTGAGGTTATCTTGTCCGATCCCACGTCTTTGCAAAACAGCTCAAGCGATTCCAGCCCGATAAGTACACTCCCACTGCGCTACTCTACGCCTAGCGAATGGGTAATCGCTGTATTGAGCGATTTTGATACTTTTATGCAAGATCACGCTGCCGCTGAGAAAAAGGCCTCGGGTATGGCGATGTCGATGATATCGCATTACCCCGACCGCTTGGAGCTGGTTGAAATCATGGCTGATCTAGCGGTTGAAGAGCTGAACCACTTTCGTGAAGTGCTTAAATGGCTGCATCAGCGCGGCCTACAATTAACCGCCGACACCAAAGATCACTATGTTATCGCCATGCGTAAGCATATGAGAAATGGCACCGACGTCTATTTATTAGATCGGCTATTGATTGGTGGCATTATTGAAGCTCGGGGTTGCGAGCGTTTTGGTTTGGTCGCCGATGCGCTTGATGACAGCGGCTTAAAAAACTTTTATCGATCCATTACCCGATCCGAGGCGCGACACTATCAAGTATTTGTTGATCTGGCTCATCGCTATTTTGAAAAGCAGATTGTTGAAGCGCGACTCGATGAGTTGCTCGATATCGAAGCGAAGATCACGGCGGAACTTGATATCACTTCGGCATTACACTAATGCATAACCACTTGTGAGCAATACTCAAAAATATCTTAAACGCTATGCCGAACCTGAAGTCGATCTGCTAAAGCAGCTACCCGGCAGTTTTAGTCATTGTGTCTGTATACCCGCCTACAATGAATCACCCGAGTTTATTCAACGGCTAATTAATTTTTTAGCATGCCATGGCAGCACGCTTGCCATTGTTGTACTTAATCAACCCGACTCGGATAAGCAGTTAGTCCAGAATAATGTGCATTGCAAAACTTATCTGCAACAGCAGAACGAATGTGTTTGGCACAAGGACTATTTACAACTTTATTCTATCCCGGCTTCCGCTGCCAATAAAAATTGCGCAGTGCTTTTGGTTGATCGATTTGACCAAGGCTTGCCCATACCAAAAAAGCAAGGTGTAGGGCTGGCACGAAAAATTGCCACGGATATTGCGCTACAACTTATCGAACAAAAAATCATTCAATCTCAATGGATTTACTCGACCGACGCTGACACCTTGCTACCCGATAATTATTTTCAACGACCAGATCAAAATGACAATCAATCGATTGCCGCATTTGTATTAGCCTACCAACATATCAGCGGTGGTGATGTCGCGATTGATGATGCAACGCAACTTTACGAGCAAAGGTTAAAAGCCTATGTCGATGGATTAACGTTTGCTGGAAGTCCGTATGCGTTTAATACAGTGGGTAGTACGCTTTGCATTAATGCCTCACATTATGCAATGGTCAGAGGTTTTCCAAAGCGCGCAGCCGGAGAAGATTTTTATCTACTAAACAAGCTGCGCAAAACTGGCGAAGTGATAGAATTGGATCAACCCACAGTTCAGATTGAATCACGGGTGTCACACCGAACACCTTTTGGTACTGGGCCTGCAGTGGATGAAATCCTAAGCAAGCAAGCGCCGAGTGAAGTCGAGATCTTCTATCATCCACAGCTATTTACATCGTTAAAAACACTATTACAAGGATTTGACGATATCGCCTCAGGATTTTCAAGCAATGAAAAAAAGCTAGCGCCATGGCAGTCAGCGTTTGCTGATTCAGAACTAATAATAAAAGCGTTAGAACTTATGGATTTTGATCGCGCAATAAAACATTGTAGTGAAAATAGTCGTAATTCAAAGCAGTTTGCGATGCATTTAACGCATTGGTTTGACGGTTTTAGAACACTTAAATGGCTTCACCTGTTTAGAGATATTGCCGGCTATCAGAAGATTTGCCTACAGCAGTATGAATCTCTGGTGATGAAAATATCGAACTATCCTAATTCTTCGATATGATAATTAATACACTTGGGAATCTCGTTGTAGCTATACATCGATAGGAGTAAAACACTGACAGTAAAAAAGCTAAATTCTATAGCGCTCAAACCTCAGCTTAATAGAATAGGTTAATGTTGCCACGTAGTTCTTACTCCAACCCAAGCACTTCCTCTACGCTAGCGTATAACATAAACCGCTCAGCAATTGCCTCGATTTTCGAGGAGGAGTTGCCATCTAAACTTACTGGACCCGCATCGGGAAACTTGAGCTGGATTTGTTCTAAGATAAGTTGCATCTCGCCTTGTTCACGACCTTGTTTGCGGCATGCTAGATCATGGGCTAGGTTTTTGACAAGCACATTGATGGATGAGTCGCTTGATCAAATCCACTCCCATTTAAATGATAAGTTTTATAATACATCAATCCCAAGCACTATCCGGATCGACTACCGAGGTAAAAAAATGGAGTTAAATTGAATTACGGGGGAGTGCCGTAAAACGCAGCCGCAGGGCGAAGTTTTACTTCTCTTCCATAAAAAGCACTTACTGCTGAACGCAGTGAAATGTTGAAGCCACCTAGCTTCTTGCTCAAATCCACTGCCCAACCCTTTCACAATCGAGTTACGAAAAACTCGGAACCCTGCTGACTTCGGCGATTAAACATCCGTATTTTTATGTGCTTTTTTGGTTACTTTTTTTTATATAAAAAAAGTAACTGGCTGTCGGTCCACCACCGACGGTTTTGAAGTTGATCTTCATCCCTAGATCCAACTTAATTGACCTATACTAACCTCTGATGCCCGCCATATCAAAAAATAATTAGAAAACCGAACTACCAGTTAATGGTGTAATTCAGCTATTGGAAAATTGATTATTATTGCGGTTAAGGTCAAAAGATTGTCGGGAGTCGCCCGACAGCGACCTACTTTTTCCAACAGCGAAAAAAGTAGGCAAAAACGCCGCAAACTGAGCACGTAGTTTGATCACGAGCGAAACAGGATTCCGGGCTGGAGTATCACGTCTCTCAGAAAATTGGGCAGTAAATTTCAGCAAGAAGCTAGGTGGCTTCAACAAACAAGTTCAGAAGCGCACTTTTTCTAAGAAAAGTAAAACTTAGCCCTGCGGCTGCGTTTTAGGGTACACATCCGTAATTCAATATCTATTATTTTTTAAAACCGTGCAGTTCATCAGGATGCGAGTCTGCTAATCACAGAGACATATACCGAGAGCTTAAAAAGATCATAACTTTGAAATCAACTCAGAAAATACATAAACCTAAGCAAATAAATCAGAACCTTCTAACTCACCAAACCTAACCAACCTGGACGTCAGTACCGCCGCCTGACGATTAACAACCGCAAGCTGATACCCAGGATCAGTTACCATTTCCAAAAACGCACCACTATTAGGATAACGCGCGATAAAAGCAATATCCCACTCCACCTCCTGCGGGCCTATTAACATCGACTCCATTTTTCCACGCCAAATAATAGATCCACCGACACGCTTAAAAATAACACCACTACTTTTACCGTACTCCTGATAAGCGCGCTCACCACTCCACCCCTTATTCGCATTGTTAGAATCCTGCGGATACTCGGCACTAACTCTAAGCTTGATTAGATTTAGCATATTAATCGGCGTGTTGCGCGGCAGCTTTTTGAATGCATCAAAACTTTCACGCGTAGGATCAAGGTAGTTTACTTTGCTCATTATTTTATTCCGACTGTAGCGATCATAAAACTTTAGGTAGATATCGACTTATATATCGATATCGAGTTTCTCTAAGGGCAGAAATTTGGCCTCACGCTTTTCTCCCGCAGCAGTCATCGCCTCTTGCAAGTCTGCCGTCCTAAACATACCCGCCTGCCACGTGGCCATATAATTGAGTGAATCACTAACACCGTGGTCGCGTGAGTAATTAAACATCGTCTTGGTACCCGATACCGTTAACGGCGAGTTCGCGGCAATTGTCCGGGCAATCGCCATCACCGCGTCTAACATGCTTGCCTGATCGGGATAAACCGCATTAACAAACCCGGCTGCTAACGCTTCTTGCGCCAACATTTTTCTACTAGTGTAAGCCAGCTCGCGCGCCAAGCCCTCTGGAATTAATTTAGGTAAGCGCTGCAGCGTACCTAAATCGGCAACTATACCTAGCTGTGTTTCTTTAACTACAAAAAAACTGTCTTCTGTACAGTAGCGACTATCACTTGCGCAAATCATATCAACACCGCCGCCAATACAGCCGCCCTGCACCGCCGACAACACCGGCATACGTGCCTGCTCTAACACATTAAAGCTATCTTGCAGCTCTAATACCAAACGTCGCAATGCCTCGGCACGACGCGCCTCTTCAGCTTCAAAGCGACCACCAATATTGGCAAATACGCCAAGATCCATACCCGCAGTAAAATGCTTGCCGGTTGATGACAAAACAATAACCCGCACTTCAGTGCTGTTATCCAGCGCGCGAACAATTGACGGCAACTCAGTCCAAAACGCCGAGTTCATCGAATTGAATTCGTCTGGCCGCTTCAATTGCAGATGCGCAACATAATTCTCAACGCTGACCTCAAAGGCTTGCAGATTTTGCAGTTCGGGTAAATTCACAATTGAACCTCATACTTTTAGTTTGTTTTATCGTGTACTCATTATTTTTTGGATCTTGTTTTAGCTCACGCTAATTCGCTTTAGGCTGTAATCTAAATTCACGCGGCGATACACCGTACCAAATTTTAAATGCATTAGAAAATGATCCTTGGTCACCATAACCTAACAAAAACGCTATTTCGGCCATTCCTAAACGCTTATCAGAAAGGTACCGCACCGCCAAATGCATTCGCAGCTCTTGCAACACTTGCGAAAACTGGGTGCCTCTATCTGCTAGCCTACGCTGCAAAGTTCGACGTGATACATTAAGATCGCCGGCAACTGTATCCAAACTCACTTCACCTTCAGGTAAGTTTTGCGCAATCGATTGTCGCAGCGCACTGATAAATGCATCGTGTGAATCCCTCTCGTCAAATAGACCCGCCATACTGCGTGAATCGTTAAGATCAATATCGCGGCTTTGCTCGACCAATCGATAAGCCAACATCTTCCTATCGAAGTGCAAACCACTGGCCTGTTGATCAAAACGCAAGTTACTGCCAAACACATCCTCAAGTTTAGAGGTGTCAGCTGGGCGAGAGTAACTAAAGTGCGCTTCAAGTACTGGAATTTCAAAAACACAAAGTGAGTTAAATACCAATGCCGTCGCCGCTAACATTTCATCACTCAGATAACGCTGCTTTGCCGATTCAGCGGATAACGGCGTCCATTCCAATATAATTGATTGTGATTCTTTTCGGGTGCGCATTTCGCCTATATCGCCTTTTAGCTTTAATAGACTGGGCATTAAATTAAGATAGTCGCGTACATCGTGGCAAATCGTCGCCATATAAAGATGCAAATTTAGACCGGTAAGGTAACTGATACGACCCACCGTAAGACCAATATCGGGGTTATTACTTGCTTGATCAGCCAGTCGATAAATATCAAATAATAAACTAGCAGGAAAACGATGCTCTGGCTGCCGCAGAAGTGCTTCGTCAATATTAGCGGCCAATAGCAAATCACGCCGCGAAGCACCAAACTGCTCTGCGGCTTGGATCACGGCGTTAATTGGACCACCAAAAATTGTCCACGGGCTGCTCATAACTTTCTCATAGCGAATAGCGGATTTTGGAGTCATTAATACCCTGTAGAAGCGGCTCAATGTAGCCTAATATAAAAGATTCATAGATAAAGGATTGATACATAAATGATCGGTAGCTACATGCTCAACAGGAAATGACAAAGCAGTTTACATCAACTCTAACAGCAACGCTTACAAAATATCATTAAGAAACGCCTGCCTCTGACCGAAGGGTCTTGGCTATCTTGGGTTTGAGAGGCTCAATTTTGAACTCAATTTACTTAGGCTCCTTATAGCTTGTTTGCGATTCGCGCACTCATAATTCATCCCGCTCAATACTGCCAAAATCTTCATATTCGACATTAACAATGTTCAACTTGCCGCAGATAACACTTTATCTAAAGTGCAGACTGGCCGCTCTGATAGCATCTTAAAGGACAAGCTGCTATTAACTCTGATTCGCCGCCGATACGTTAAGGCTCTTATCAAAAACCAAGGCTTTGATGATAATACCGGATGTTCTGTTAACGCATGTAGCGCCGATTTCAATATTGCTATTTGCACAGCCGTTTATAAGCTTGACCCCCGATATAATGTGTTAGATATTGAGCGTTCTTTACCGGCACAATCTATACTGAATAGAAGCTAATTCAACTCGAACACAATATAAGGAAGCACTGATGCCCAGCATCAACGCTAATGATATATCCATTGCTTATCAAATTTATGGCATAGAAAGTAGCCTAGGAAATACCACGCAAACTAAACCTTGGGTGGTACTGGTCCACGGCTTAGGCGTTTCGCTGGCCGGCTGGCCTACTCCGTTAATCGATCATTTAGTTGCCAATGGTTTTGCAGTCCTAACCTTTGATAATCGAGACTGTGGTCAATCGGAAATTCTGGCTCAATACCGTCCACCCAGTTTGGCGTGGCTATTATTAAAATCACGTATCGGTTTTAATCCGTCTGCGCCTTACAAGCTAATTGATATGGCTACCGATACCATCTGCCTGTTAGATGCGCTAAACATTAAAGCTGCACATATTGTTGGCGTATCGATGGGAGGTATGATCAGTCAGTTAATCGCCATCCATTATCCTACGCGGGTACTAAGTCTAAGTTCGATTATGTCCACCACAGGTCGGCGTTCTTTACCAAGCGCAAAAACGCCGATAGTGAAACATTTAATATCCAAACCAGTTTCAGATTCTCTCGATGATCGCATGGCCTACCACATTAAAAAATGGCGCTTAATTGGCAGTCCAAAATATCCTAGCAGTGAGCAGCGCTTAATAGAAATTATTCAAAAGCAGTTTGATCGTGGTTTATCGATTGATGGCACCAAACGACAATCGGCAGCCATACTAGCCGCACCAAGCAGGGTTAATGCGCTTCAATCACTGCAAACACCGACATTGGTAATTCATGGGAGTTCAGATCCTTTGGTGCCAATTGAGTGTGGTATTGATACTGCCGAAAATATTAAAGGCGCGAGGTTGGAAATTATTGAGGGTATGGGGCATGATTTTCCTGAAGCCCTAATTGATAAAATCGCATTGCTTGTTAGCCAGCATATTCTCACCAAGGGAAGTTACTAGCGCTGGCCAATCGTATGGGTAAATCTACTGTTCGGCTACTAAAAAATAACCGAACTAACACTTAGCTGTATGACGCAGCTATTACTGGTTGATTTATAATTGCTGTCTAGGTCAAAAGATTGTCGGGAGTCGCCCGACAATCTTTTGACCTAGAGAATAATAAAAATCAATTGGTCGATAGCTGAGTCACACCGACTCTCTGACAGTTCGATTCTTTATTTATTTTTTGAAATGGATGGCATCAGAGATCGGAATAAATTATTTGAGTTGGCTCTAGGGATAAAGATCAACTTTAAAACCGTCGGTGGTGGGCCGACAGCCAGTAACTTTTTGCTACAGCGAAAAAAATCACCAAAAACGCCGTAAACGTACGGACGTTTAATCGCCGAAGTCAGCAAGGTTCCGAGTTAGTTGCATCACGACTCTAAGATAGTTGAGCAGTGAGCGGCAGCAAGAGGCTAAGTAGCTTCAACACTTCACTGCGTTCAGCAGCAAGCGCTTTTTATGGAAGACAAGTAAAGCTTAGCCCTACAGCTGCGTTTTACGATACTCATCCATAAATCAACATCGAGCTATTTCCGCGCTTAGCTACCAGCCTTCTTAGAGAACTGACGCGCCACCTCAGCTAGCCAAACAGTACAAAGAATTAACCCGCCCTAACTTGTTTTTCAATATCACACGCAGTACTTTGTGCTGGCAATATCTTCTGCCGTTATAAGCTGCAATTTGCTCTAAATCAAGACTAGCGTAGCTTAATCACCTAGCAAAACCATAACGAGAATGACAATGACCGACTTCACCGCTCCCTGTGACGAAAAAATCACCGAAGACAATGCCAGCATTGCTGCCGCGTTAGAGAACACCAGTATTCCCGCACTAATGATGTCAATGCTACATATGTCAGGCGATACCAGCATATTGGACGGTGAAATAAAACCCGGCATGGCCTTTATGGGCGAAATACAGGGCTTTCTAACACCCGAGCAACAGGCCGAGGTAAGAGCGAAAGCCTTGGACATTATTATCGACTATCGCGATCGCAACTGTGAATTACCTGAACCACCCAATAAAGAGGTGGTCCATAAAATGATGCAGTTTATCGTTGGCGATGAAGTGCCAGAAGAATATGTTGAGATGATGATTGAAGACACCAGCATCTACGGCAAAGATGAGCGCGCTTTTAGCTGGGACAAACCAGTCAGCGATAGCGCCAAACAAAACTTTAAAGTATTGGTTATTGGTGCGGGCCAGTCTGGTGTACTGGCTGGCATTCGAATGAACGAAGCAGGCATCCCCTACACCATCGTAGAAAAAAACCGCGGCATTGGCGGCACTTGGTTTGAAAACGATTACCCCGGCGCACGGGTCGATGTTGCCAACCATTTTTACTCATATTCTTTTGAACCTAATCATGACTGGCCAGAACATTATTCACGCCAACCACGACTCGCCGCCTATTTCGATCGCTGCGCCGAAAAATATCAGGTTAAACAACATATCCAATTTGAAACCGAAGTTATCTCCTGTACTTACAATGATGATAATGCGATGTGGTCGGTTTTAATACGCGATGGCAAAGGTCATGAGCGCACAGAAATTTACAATGCACTTATTAGTGGTGCCGGACAATTGAATCGACAAAAGTATCCAGATATTGAAGGTATGGATAAATTTAAAGGTAAGGCCTTTCATTCATCGCGCTGGGATTGGGATACCGATCTAAAAGGCAAACGTATTGCCGTTATTGGTACTGGAGCAAGTGCTTTTCAATTAGTGCCCGAGATTGCCAAAACCGCTGAGCACGTTACGGTTTATCAACGCTCACCCAACTGGATGTTTCCAAACGATCGCTATCATGCAACGGTAGAAGACGGCAAAATCTGGGCACTTAAACACTTACCCTACTATGGCCGTTGGTATCGTTTTTTGCATTTTTGGATGATGGCGGATAAAACCCATCCCTTATTATTTGTTGATCCTGAATGGGAGCATCAAGATCGATCAATTAGTGAAGGCAACGAATTTACCCGCATTATGTTTAGCGAATATCTTGAACAACAATGCGGCGACGACAAAGAATTACTCGCCAAAGTATTACCGACCTACCCTCCCATGGGCAAACGTACGCTGCAGGACAATGGCAGCTGGCTCGGCGCATTAAAGCGCGACAACGTTAAGCTGATTACTCATCCGGTTACGCAAGTCACCGAAAACGGCGTGATCGATGATACCGGCATAGAAGTTGAAGTCGATATTATTGTTTATGCCACGGGCTTTCACGCCTCACGCTTTTTGTGGCCAATGACAATCACCGGTAAAAACGGTATTGATTTACATGAAGAATGGGATGATGACCCTAAAACTAATTTGGGAATCACCACACCACACTTTCCCAATTTATTTTGTGTTTATGGCCCCGGTAATAATCTCGGCCACGGTGGTAGTTTAATCTTTTATTCCGAATGCCAAATTCGCTATATTCTTGAGTGTATTAAAACACTGATTCAAGACGGTTATAAAAGTATTGAATGCACCGAGCAAGCCAGTGAAGACTATTATCAAAAATTTACTGAAGCAGCCGATAAAACCGTTTGGGCGCATGAGGGAATGGATAATTGGTATAAAAACAAAAGCGGCAAGGTGGTAACTACCTCGCCTTGGCGTCTAATTGATTTTTGGCGCTGGACTAAAAAGCCTGACTTGGATCATTATACTTTGCAAAAATAGCGGTGTAGCTGTTTATCTGTCTACTTGTCTGTCAGCGCCTTTTGACAACGTTGAAAAATACGCTCGGCTGGCACTGCGAGTTGCCGCATAAGATAATCAACTAATGCTTGATCGTAATCCATTATTAGTAATGCCTTATGCATACAAGCCAGCCATTGGTCACGCTCGTATTCGCCAATAGTTAAATGCGCGTGCACGCCGGGAATGCTAATCGGCCCATACTTTTCTTTGTATAAGCGCGGGCCGCCCATCCAAGCGCAAAGAAAGCGCGCCAATCTATCACGTGACTCCACATTACCTTTTGGGTGTAAATTCCAAATACCTAGATACTCTTGCTCACTAGACATAATGTCATAAAAATGACCAACCAGCTGGGTAACTCCGGGTTGCCCACCCACTGCTTGAAAAGTGTTATCAGCTACACCGTATTTTAATTGTTCATTCATATTTTCAATTCAAAATCGTTGTTGATAGCTCTTAGCTAGCCTAAAGAAAAACCAATCATAGTAAAACCAGTAAGCAAAAAATTAACTGGCAGACAAACCGACCTTCTTAAATATCCAAGGTGCCACAAACACAATCATTGCAGCAATGGCAGCGCCATTTAACCATACAACAAGGTTATATGCTGCCGCCTCTTCCGATGGATAAAACTGTCTAAATGCGGTTAATACAGCCATAGTCAACGCCACACCTAATACATAACGCCCGGCTTTTTGCAGCAATCCACCCTCGGCATTACTAGAAGGATGATTATACTCAGCCATTAACGCCAAGGCCGTAACCGAAACTGCAGCCGCAACAACCAAGGCACCAAAGTAATCAAATATATAAAGATGCGCCACAGCCACAGCGGTAGGAATAGTAAAAACTAACGAGCACTGTATTACCAATGATTTTTTCGCTAACGGCTGTAACACCCCATTTTCAATCCGTGACCATAGCGCTAAAAATCCTACAGCAAGCAACCAACCGGCAACCACATCATGCGGATAATGCACGCCAAGATAACTGCGGGAAACCCCTATCAGAAATATCAATGCCGCCAGCGAATATTTTAACCAGTTCTTTTGTGTCGACATTAATAACATGCCGTAAAACACAAAGGAACCCATCGCATGCCCACTAGGAAAACTTAAACCGTGCTCACCATCAGAAATGATTCTGGAATCCGCCAAAAACGGACGCGGTTCTGCCACAATATCTTTTAGCAGCATCACGATATATTGGGAAATCATCATCGCTAACAATGCACGTAAACCCAAGCGTGGCTCAATACACCAAATAATTACTGGAATAATTAGCACATAGGCAAAGCCACCAAATTGGGTAATAAAATTAAAAAAACTATCCAACAAGGGCGATTGATAACTTTGTAATAACAAAATTAACTCGATACCGGCTTTTTGTAGTGTTTCCATCATTAATCTCTTGTTATTGGGTCATTAAATTTTTGCTCATCGCCACATTACAAAACGTTCAAGCTAACTAACCGTATTTTAAGCTTTACGACGCGTTCAGGCGGCTATCCCAAACAGCTAATTCAAGTACAATGCCTAGCATATTCACAAGCGTCAATAAGCTAAAGCTAAGGGTCTAACATGTTAAAAGATTTCAACAATAAAGTCGCGGTTATCACCGGTGCGGGTAATGGCATTGGCGCCGCTTTAGCACGCGGCTTCGCCGCTAAAGGTATGCAAGTAGTGCTTGCCGATATCGATTTAGCACAGGCGGAGCAAACCGCCAAGCAAATTGGTGAAAGCGCTACAGCCAAACAAGTTGATGTCGCTGACGGCGACTCGGTTCATGCCTTAGCCGATTTTTGTTTTAATCACTTTGGCCAAGTCGATTTATTAATCAATAATGCTGGAGTATTTCAAGGTGGACTCAGCTGGGAGCGCAGTATTGAAGATTGGGACTGGGCATTGGGGGTAAATCTCTATGGCATTATTCATGGCATTCGTGCGTTTACGCCACGAATGATAGCGCAGGATACCGAAGGACATATTGTCAATACGGCCTCGGTAGCAGCCTATGTCGCCGGCCCAATGTCTGCGCCTTATGTGGTTTCAAAATGCGCTGCAATGTCCGTCAGTGAATGCCTTGCCTTGGATCTGGAAATTGTCGGTTCTAAAATTGGCGCTAGCGTACTCACACCGAGTAATTTTAAAACCGGCATTGCGCAAACCGGTAAACTTAGACCAACGACGCTGGGTGAAGATACTACCGAAGATGGCAAGATGTGTGTTGATGCATTGCAATCAATGTTAGATGAAGGCGCCTCCCCAGAGGATGCTTTTCAACCCGTTTTAGACGGCGTAGTGAATGGCACATTTTTAATTGCCACCAAACCCAGCTTCCGCAAACAATTAAGCAATCGCTTTGAATCACTAATGGAACAACGATTACCACCATTAGCCGAAGTCGACTAATATTTTTAGCAGTTGATTAACCCAAGATAAATTTGATTAGATCTTATTAAAAGTAATTGAGGTCGACTAAAGATCAAAGGCCTCAATATAATCAGTAAACTGGTCTCGCAGACCATCAGCGCTTAAACCAAATCCCTCAGGGCTATAGTGATGTGCTTTTGTATGCTTAGCCGCATCCTTGTCTAAAAAAGACTGCATTGCAGCTTGTACTGTTTCGTCAAACTCAAAACCCAAATGTTGATAAAGACTTTGCATCGTTCCCATGGGGTTACGCGCCAAATCAGCCTGACATATATCGGCATATTGTTCTTTCGGTAATTGAGCACGAATCAATTGGGAACTGCTTATCGCTTCAGGCCAATAGCCTTGTTGTATTTCAGCACCAATATCAAATGGATTAACCTCGTCGCTAAATATCGCTCGGGTATGCGCGTACAAACTACATATTGAGCTAATTGTTTTTACCGGATCTCTATGGGTAAAAATAATTTTTGCCTTAGGAAAAAACTCTAACACTGTACTTAAGTGAACGGTATGGGTTGGATCTTTTAAAACCAATCGCTGCCCTGCCGGACGAAAATATTGAATAATTTTTAATTGCTGCAAATAAAGTTGATAAGCAATCTGTGTGTCTTGTGCAAGTAACCATGATACGTAGCCAGGAATATGATACTGAATATCAAACTGTAGTGTGCGCATCTCATTCATAAACAAGGCAACACACTCCTCGGGCATATTCGCTTCCATCGGATGGATTGCATGATAATCCGGCGCTAAGCTAGCTAATTGATCAAGCATTTTTTCAACTTTTTGCGGGCGACGATCTAGCTTATTGACTGGAGGTATCGGATCAAAACTCTCCCAATACGGAATCGTTCGATGCACGGGATCTTGCGACATAAGTAAATGCAAAACCGTGGAACCGGTTCTAGGCAAACCAATTATAAATACCGGTTCGGGTAACTCTGTATTCAGAATTTCGGGCCGCTCACGTAGTAGTTGATTAATTCGCAAATGATTTTTTGCCATCCGCACTGTATCGTCAGCAGCTGAAATACGGCCGATTAAATTCAGTTTGGCGTCGGTATTGATTGATTGCGTTAGCGCAGACAAAGCTTCGCTTGTTGCATGTTCAGGATCACCCGCCTCCGGCTTGGATTTTTGCGCACTCTTCCACCATTGCGCTGCCGATGGTCGCATAAAATTAGGCGACAAACGGCCAACCGTATTAACAGCGCGCATCCAAAAAGGCCGTGAGCTTTTGGCGTTGCTAAATTGGGAGACGGATTTATCACTACTTGTCATCGATTTTTCTCAGCTAAGCTATTGTTTTATAAAAAGCCCAAGCAGGATAACCGGAATAGCATTTGGAAATATTTTTTTATTTTAATAAATCATAAATAGTAAATAGACAGTCCCGCTTTGAAGATTGGACAAGCATTAGATCAAAAGCTGTAGCTAACACGGCAGCATCGAAAAAACCAAACAGCTACTCACG
>CAJQQO010000207.1 GCA_905480475.1 uncultured Pseudomonadales bacterium
GGTGAGCTTCATCAAAAACATAAATGGTTTGCATAGGTTCGGGCAATACATTACCGCCACCGGTAGCAAGATCGGCTAATACCAGATCATGATTGGCCACCACAACGTCAGCGCTGCGCACCTTGTCACGCGCTTTAAACAATGCACACTGATTGTAGTTCGGACATTTTTTACCGCTGCAGCTGGCTCTATCAGCCGCTACCAGCGACCAGTCTTCATGTTCCAGTCGTTCTTCCCAGCTATCGCGATCACCATTCCACGTGCCACTTTCATACTGTTGCCCAAGCTCTCTTAACTGACTAATAGACGAAGCTGAAACACGGCTCTCTTCATCGGGAAAAATGGGTAGATCCTTACCGGTTCGATCAGCATCCTTCAAACGCATCGACACCTTGCTTACACAAACATATCGCCCACGCCCCTTCGCAATGGCAAAACTAAAATCAATGCCGCTGGTCTTTTGTAGATTAGGCAAATCACGAAATACCAATTGCTCTTGTAAAGTAACCGTGGCGGTTGAAATGACCAGTTTTTTATTGAGCGACCTCGCCAAGGTTATTGAAGCAATAGAGTAAGCAACCGTTTTACCTGTTCCCGTCCCGGCCTCAACTAAACAAACATGATTGTTAAAGTCATCTTTACGTACACCTTTTTCCCCATGCTCCACCAAGCCCAAAGCCTTGGCGATAACCGCAATCATCATTCTCTGGCCGCGCCGGGGTTTATACTCGTTACTGCTTAACCATTCAGAGTAGGCGGTCTGAATTTCTGCTTTTGTTTCGTCGGCAAGCGCCATAGTGTTACTTCAATAGTTTTTGAGAGGGATAGCTAAGAATAATCAATACGATACTTATGACTGCAATATTTTCAGGCGATTAACGATCGGGTTGGCGTAAATGTTCAGCGCGCAAAGCGTGTCTTCATCGGGCATATCAGCGATTCGCTGATGAAATTTTTCTCGATCCTCATCTGAGCAAACACGCTCTTCGTCACTAAACATATTAGCAAGAGCAAAAGCCTCGGCGAGTTTATCTTTACCATATAACAATTCATAGGCGAGTATATTGGTAGCTTGAATGCGGTAATTCTTTATGATCGCTTTGTCTAGGGCTTCAGCGACAGCATCTGCATTTGGATAATCACCTTGCAACTGCTCGCCAAAATGCAAATAAACATGGCCCTTATCTCCTACGATCCCCTTACCGATGCTTTCCATATCTTCGTGCTCTACCTTAGTATAACTTCCAGATTCTTCAATCAACCGTAGTTCTCGCGCCTTCATCGCATCGCAAGGGTCATATTCATAGGAAACACTTACAGGCACGATATTTAGCTGTTGAATATACTCTGCAAACTCTACGGTTTTAGGCCTTGCAATGGCTAACATTTTTATCACTGCGGGTTCAGTTTTATCCAAGCCATCTTTTGCTCGACCTTCGCGGTGGGCAATCCAGATATTTTCATTGTCGACTTTTAATGAATGCCAAATATATGCCGATAAATTCTTTAATGATTTTAACAGCTCTCTAGGGCCACTTAGCGAACGCCTAACAATAAAGCTTTTATTGGCACGCATTAAATCGGTGACGAAGGGTTTGCTAAGCAAATTATCACCAATCGCTATACGCGCTGTTTTACTGCCTTTAGTATGCAAGGCGTAATTGGTTAACGCAGGATCAAGGGTAATATCGCGATGATTACTAACAAACAGGTAAGCGCCGTTTAAATTAATATTTTCAAGGCCGGAGATAGACAAGCCGGACGTGGTTTTGGCTAACATCGAACTCAGATAACTTTCAACAATCAATTGAAAATCGTATACCGATTGAATACCTTTAACTCGACGTGATAAATTCCATCTAAGCAATGGTCGTAATAACCAAGGGAAGGCTTTAAACAAGTTAGGAAACTTGATTCCGGCTATAAGATTAAGGCATTCATCGTCGTTAACAATTCGCGCAAGAGCGGCAAGTACTTCCTCATCATTATAGGGACGGATATCGTCAAAATCGGTCATTTGTGGTTTACAACCTCAACTGCTGTTAGAATGCTTGGCTGTCATATTATTCAAAAACTGATTGCTTACACCGCCAAGCGCAAGCAATGACTATAACAAAACCCAAGAGAAAAGCATTATGAGCGAATGCCATTGCGGAAAAAAGGTGTCCTACGAAGATTGTTGTGAGCCATTAATCAACGGTTCACAAATGGCATCATCAGCAGAGCAATTAATGCGTGCTCGCTACAGCGCCTATGTTACCGCTTCTATCGATTTTCTTCACGACTCGCTACATCCTGATAGCCGTGATGACTTTGACTTTGACTCAACTAAAAAATGGGCCGAAGGTTCAACCTGGCATCAATTAAGCATACTTGGTACAAAAGCCGGTCAAGAGCAGGATAAAGTCGGCAGCGTAGACTTTATCGCCGCATACACTGACGAAGAAGAAAATGATCATCGACATTGCGAACGATCACAATTCAAAAAAGTCGACGATCAATGGCTGTTCTGTGATGGTCAGACAATCGTGCCCGAAAAGATTGGCAGAAACGACCCATGCAGCTGTGGCAGTGGCAAAAAATTTAAAAAGTGCTGCGGTTAAGCCGATAGGCGAGCTAATTCATTAAATAAAACACCAATAATCACCAACTGCTTGACCTTGGCAACAGGAATACCTATTATGCTCGCCCTTCGCAACGTGGTCACTCCAGAATGACCTACAGCGCAGGCAATCAAAAGCATTTAGCTGTTTTCTGATTGAGATCAAACATTGATGCGGGGTGGAGCAGTCTGGTAGCTCGTCGGGCTCATAACCCGAAGGTCGTTGGTTCGAATCCAGCCCCCGCTACCAATTAATTATTTTTCCCTTCATATATACAATACTTAATCCCTTACTCTACTTATTAATCAAAAATAGGTGTTGAAGATCGTTGGTTCGACTAAATTGAAGGAAAGCAATTTTGGGCAAGCGCAGCTTGTGTGAGCCCATCTAGCTCCCACTATCAGTACCCGTTTTATTCCACAGCTTTAAAAAGCAGCAAATCTTCCGCTGAATCAGAAAAATCGATAAATGAATTTTCGCTATGAATGGCTTTAGCTATTTCTGCCTCGCTGTAGGTATGACAAATACCTACCATATGCTCGCCAGTAAAGCTTCGCGTTCCGGCAAGCTTGTTAACGTCAAAGGTCCTAGCCTCAGAAACCAAATTACCTTTTTGCGCTAACCACGCCCATTCTTTTTGTTCTTCATTACCTGTAAATGCTTGTGCTACCCATTTGGAAAAGCCTCCACCCAAGGTATTGCCTGCCAATTCTTTAGGTTCTAACACTTTCCATTGTTTAACTGCCCAGCTTAATACCAACTTGCCATTTTGATAAACCTGCAAAGGAAAACCTTGTTCACTGCCATCATCATCAGGCAACTCAACATCGTAAACTCTCTGCTGCTCATCACGAGCAATATGCGCGTAAGCTAATACGGTCAAATCAAACAAATGCGTGCATTGCAATCGAGGATTTATACGCTTGGTGATTTCACCGGACAAAAGATTTAGCGGCAAGCCAATAAATTCACGTAGCGGCTGAACGGCGCCGGGACAGGTTGTCATGGGATATCGAATCGCTTCCGCTGTGACATCAGTAATTCCTGACTGATCATAGTGAAGCGTAGTTTTAAAAGCATGGCTACTATCTTCAAGCTCACCCTTAACAAAACCCTCACCTTTACTAAGACGAATCCTGCGGCGGAAAATACCTGTTCCATATTTAGGGTTGGGTGGCGCTTTTTCTGCCGGGCTTTTTGCGGAACTGTTATCTGCGTCGTTATCTGTATGCTTATCCAATTTTCTCGCCGTGTTTTTTTTCAGTTAATCCAAGCTTAAATTATTAAGCAAGCTTTTAGTTAAACCTAACGTACCAGCTCAGTTTATATAAGATAAGTACCGATCAATCCGATATACGACGAAAACGCTCTATTCGCTTACCATCGCGCTCAATGGTTTCGGCAAACATGGACAAAGGTCTAACCCATAGACCAAACTCACCATATAAAGCCTTGTATAAAACGTGCTCGTCAAGACTTTCACTATGCCGGGCAATATCAACCACTTGATACTGATTACCTTTAAAGTGCTGGTAAATACCGGGCGTTATTACTTGCGAGGAATGCTCTTTTGCGGCTGGCATAATCAACTCACTTTCTCTAAGTGTTCAACAATTAATTGTACTGTTTCTCTACCACGATAACGGTTTATATCTAATCGATAAACTGCTGTCACCGTATTGACCGAATCATCAGGCCATATTTTGATATCAACATTAAAGGCAATCGCATCAATAATGTCGCTGTTAGTATTTTGATTGTCGCTACTAAGACCGTGCACAGCCTTTAACACCAACTTTAAATGTTTACCACCAACAATACGCTGCTGCACCACAGTAAATTCGTTATCAAATGCTGGCTCAGGGAACTGCTGCCCCCAAGGCATGGCATAGTTAATTAGCAAAGCATTATCAATAGAGATTTCAGCGGCGTCTAATCCACCATCGCTAATAATCTTTGATTGCAAATCGTCATCGCTTAATTGCCTGCTGGCTTCAATATTAAACGCCTGAGCAAAAGCATCAAATGATTCGCGTTTAAGACTTAAGCCAGCCGCCATCGCATGACCACCAAACTTTTCTATCAAACCGGGATGACGAGCAGCCACCGCGTCCAAGGCATCGCGAATATGAAAACCTTTTATCGATCGAGCCGAACCTTTTAAATCAACACAATCTTCACTATCGTTAGCCAAGGCAAAACAAATAACCGGTCGCTGATATCGATCTTTAACGCGCGAGGCTAGAATTCCTACAACACCTTGATGCCAGTTTTCATCAAACAAACATAAGCCTATTGGCATATCGGTGTTTGGCTGCTGCTCGAGCTTTTCAAGTGCCGCATCAGCTTGCACCTGCATACCCTGCTCTATTTGTCGCCTATCCCGATTCATACTATCAAGTTCGGTGGCAATATCGCGCGCCAACGCAGCATCGTCAGTTAATAAGCAGCCAATACCAATAGATATATCATCCAAACGACCCGCAGCATTTAATCGCGGACCCAGAGCAAAACCCATATCAGAGGCGACTAATTTTGCTGCACTGCGCCCTGACACTTCAATTAAGGCGCGAATGCCCGCGCAGGATTTACCCGAACGAATTCGCCGCAAACCTTGTTCAACCAAAATACGATTATTTTTATCTAGCGGCACCACATCGGCTACCGTACCTAAGGCAACTAGATCAAGAAAATCTGCCATATTAGGCTCAGGGCGTTGATCGCTAAACCATTGTTTTTTTCTTAATCCGGCGCGCAATGCAGACATCACATAAAAAATAACCCCAACACCGGCTAAGGCCTTACTTGGAAAATCACAAGCACGCTGATTCGGGTTAACAATAACGTTGGCATCAGGTAGTTGTTCGCCGGGTAAATGGTGATCGGTCACTAAGACATCGATGCCAGCCGCTCTGGCAGCGCTGACACCGTCAATGCTGGATATACCATTATCAACAGTAATAATCAGTGAAGGGTTCTGCTGCTTTGCCAGCTCGACAATTTCGGGCGTTAAACCGTATCCGTATTCAAAGCGATTGGGCACGATAAACCGAACGTTGCTATGCCCCATGGCATCGAAGGCACGAATAGCCAACGCACAACTGGTTGCGCCATCAGCATCAAAATCACCGACGATCAGAATTCTGGCATCACTCTCAATCGCAGCAATAATTAAATCAACCGCTTGATCAATACCGTGGAGTAAGTTGGGAGCTAAAAGCGATGACATGGATAAATCGATATCATCACCACTTTGTGCACCGCGAGCCGCAAACAAACGACGTAATAGCGGACTAAGATCCTCTGCAAAGTCTGCTTCTACCACAGTTGCGTGCGGACGACGCTGGATAAGAGCAGACATAAAAGAACCTACAAGTGATCAGTCATAAATTGATTAACAGCCGCTTTTTCGCAGGGTAAAACGCTAAAGCGCTCTTCGCGCTCTAGCAAATCAGCTAAATGAGCAGGCATCTTGGGTTCTACCCCAATAGCCGACTTGGCAATGGCATCGGGAAACTTAGCCGGGTGAGCTGTCGCCAATACAATCATTGGCTGCTCGGTATTTTTATTGCAAATACGACCAGCGCCCACCCCCGTTGCCGAATGAGGATCTAACATATAGGCCGCATTTTTATAGGTGTCGGCGATCACTTGACAGGTGGCATCATCATCAATCGCCGCGCTGGAAAATAAATCTCTAGCGCCAGCCATCGCGTCGTCATCAAGCTCAATCGATCCGGAATTAAAGGCATCCATCAATTCACGAATACGATCACCATCACGATCGTATAAATCAAACATCAAGCGTTCAAAGTTGCTGGATACACTAATATCCATACTCGGAGATAAAGTTTGGTGTAAATCTGTTCGCGAATAAACCGAATCGGTCATCACTCTATGTAGTACATCATTTTTATTGGTTGCTATAACCAATTGGCTAATGGGCAGTCCCATTTTCTTCGCCAGATAACCGGCAAAGATATCGCCAAAATTACCCGTTGGCACTGAAAAAGCAACTGTTTTTTCTGGCCCACCTAATGATAGTGAGGCATAAAAATAATAAACGATCTGGGCCATAATTCTTGCCCAGTTAATTGAATTGACCGCAACTAACTGCATGCCCTCGGGCAAAAACGATTGATCTCGAAAACTGGCTTTAACAATATCCTGACAGTCATCAAAATTACCTTCGACCGCAATATTATAAACATTGTCTTCTAACACTGTTGTCATTTGGCGGCGTTGAACTTCAGATACACGATTGTGTGGATGCAGTATAAAAATATCGATATTGTCACAGTGACGACAACCTTCAATCGCAGCCGAACCAGTGTCACCCGAAGTCGCCCCCATGATAACGACACGCTGATTGCGTCTCTTCAACACGTAATCTAATAAACGCCCGAGCAACTGCAGTGCAAAATCCTTAAAGGCTAATGTTGGACCTTGAAAAAGCTCTAACACCCACTCATTGCGATCAAGCTGAATTAACGGCGCGATGGCAGGATGCGAAAAATCCTTATAGGTTTCGCCTAATATCTGTTTTAAATCCTGCTCGGGAATACAATCACCAATAAAAGGTGATATCACTTCAAATGCTAATTGCTCATACGACAAACCCGCCCATGCGGCAATTTGCTGCTGAGAAAAAGTAGGCAATGTTTTGGGCACATACAAACCACCATCGTTTGCTAAACCCGTTAGCAATACTTGTTCAAAATCCAGCTCAGGTGCGTTACCGCGTGTACTAATATATTTCACAATGGCTCTCTATAACTGTCTTGATAAATCTATGGCTGACTTTCTTGCTAACCCAAGCTTTCAACCCGTATAAAAGTAACCTTACCCTCAACCGTATCCAATGCTTCGATACCACTCACGGCGGCGGTTAAACGTGATTCTAAAGTGATATCGGTAATGAGTACAATCGGCACATTGAGCAAGTTGGCATGACTGTTTGCACTTTTAACCGCGTCAATATCATGCGAAGCTTCTTTCTGTAACAAGGCTTCAATACTAATACCCGAGTCACTAAGAATCTGCGTGATATGAGATAAAACTCCCGGTTTGTCAGCCGCAGAAATCCGTAAATAATAGGCCGCGCTTATTTCACTAACAGGTATCGCTGGTAAGGCTTTCAAGAAATCAGAAGCAAAACCTAAATGCGGCGCCCGAGCTGCAGGGCTCGCATCAATTGTTCTAAGCAGATCAACAATATCCGCAATCACCGACGACGCCGTAGGCTCCGCACCTGCGCCTGGGCCATAATATAATGTTGGGCCTACAGCATCACCTTTTACCAGTACCGCATTCATAACGCCATCGACATTGGCGATTAAACGCCTCTGTGGAATTAGGGTGGGATGCACACGTAACTCTACGCCCTGCTCTGTTTTACGCGCTATGCCTAAGTGTTTAATACGATATCCAAGCTCACCGGCAAAAACAACATCTTGCGGAGCAATCGCAGAAATACCCTCGGTAAAACAAGCATCAAAATTTAATGGCATGCCAAACGCCAGAGAAGCAAGAATAACCAGCTTGTGAGCAGCATCGATACCCTCGACATCAAAGGTTGGATCGGCTTCGGCATAACCTAGCGCTTGCGCATCGACTAACACATCAGCAAAGTCGCGACCTTTATCGCGCATTTCAGTCAGGATGTAATTCCCGGTACCATTAATAATACCTGCTAACCATTCAACTGAATTTGCCGCCAGACCTTCGCGCAAGGATTTAATAATCGGTATGCCACCCGCAACAGCGGCTTCAAAACAAACACTCACAGCCTTTGCTTCAGCGGCGGCAAATATTTCATTACCGTGCACGGCAATCAGCGCTTTGTTAGCTGTGACAACATGTTTGCCATTATTGATGGCTTGCATCACTAACTCTAAGGCAGGCTCGTAGCCGCCAATAAGCTCGACAACAATATCCACTTCTGGATCGTTAACGACCGCAAAAATATCACGGCTGACTTTAGCTAAGCCCGTATCGCAGTCGGGGTTATCGCGTCGGGCACCGATATGGGTAATTGCTAGCGGACGCCCTGAACGCGCAGCGATAGCTTCAGCATTACGCTGCATCACATTAACAACGCCAGCACCTACAGTGCCAAGCCCACATATTCCAATATTGATAGTTTTCAAAACGATTTCACTTTGTTTAAAAAGGTAAACATTAAATTAACACTGTTAATAAATGCAAAAGCGCAGCTAAATGGCTGCGCTTTTGCGATAGACTTTACAGCTTATCGAACAGTAATATAAATCCAGTGGCGCTGAAAAAAGATCCCTCAAAAGGACACCCTAAACAGGCAAAGCTAAATCTCGTTTTTATCATTGATACAGCATTGATATAACTATTATTTAGCTATCACTCAACTAGCACACCATCACCACACTACTTTCGTACTATAAGCCAAGATCTTTAGCCAGTTTATCTGCAGGTCTATAACCAGGCAATAATTGCCCTTTAGCAGTAATTAACGCGGGTGTACCCGTGACACCTAACTGACTACCTAACTTATATTGAGCCGCCACTGGGTTCGGCTCACAAACATCATCGACAATCTCTTCACCAGCTTTTAATTTGGTTAATGATTCATTAGGGTCGTTTGCACACCACGCTGACGCAATTTTACGATAACTTGGTGAGCCAACACCAGCACGAGGATAGGCTAGATAGCGAACTTCAACGCCCAATTCGTTTAATGCAGGAACTTCCTGGTGTAATTTCTGGCAGTAATAGCAATCTACATCGGTAAAGACATAAACCACTGCTTTGGTCTCTTTCGGCGCAAAAATTATCATGTCCTTTTCATTCATCGAGGCCAAGGCATTAATTCGATCCTTCTCCATCTCAAGCTCGCCCAAATTGACGATTTCATTGCTGCCAACCTGAAAGAAATCACCAGCAAAAAAATGGTTGCCATCCTCGGTCACGTAAATGGTTGGGCCATTAACGATATTGGCCTTGTACATACCTTTCACTGGCGTGGTGGAAACTGCGCCAAATTGAAAATCAGGACGCGCCTTCTTTAACTTATCAAGCACACCTTGATCGGCAGAATCATTGTCTCCAGCAAATGCCACGCCAAAAGGCAGATGAGCAATAGACAATACCAATAAAATCAATAATTTACGCATATTTTCCTCTTTATACTTTCATGCTTCGTAATGCATTTTTCATACGAATTCTGTGTTTAAGGCGATGTTGCACATTTACTGCTCAGCCAAGTTTTCTTGCTAATCTGTCTCAAGCCAGTATTGGGTCGCAAGCTTAAGCTTAGAGTCTAGCTATTGCAGTGAATCTAGCCATATCCCCAAAGCGCTATCTCGCTCTACGAGCACTGGCCCACAAAACAAGCGACCCGTGTATAGAACGCTTTATCGCCACTACGTTCCATAGCAGACAATGACAGGCGATTAATTCATGGCCAGTCATTTGGCCTAAGAGTCTCCAAATAGCACTGGGTCCGTGGGCATAGCCCTATAGCGACATTTAGCCGCCTATTGTATCAGCATAATAAGCCGTTTAAACCTTAGCGCCTGAAAAACCAAAACACTATCTTGGCCGTTAGGAATAGCCCCATATCGGATGCCAGTTACCCTAGCTAATCTTACGCACGAGGATGATGCTGGGCATGCAGCTCTTGCAGTCTGTGCCGCGCAACATGGGTATAAATCTGCGTGGTCGATAAATCGCTGTGGCCCAATAACACCTGTACTACCCGCAAATCGGCACCATGGTTTAACAAATGGGTAGCAAAAGCGTGGCGCAATCCATGCGGTGATAACGGTACTCGCAAATCTATCCGAGCAGCATAGTGCTTAATCCGGTACCAGAAAGCTTGGCGGGTCATCATCTGGCCGCGACGACTGGGAAATACAATGGCGCATGCTTGATCAACTCCGGCGGCCTCTAACAGTTTTACTCGTGCGTCAGCATAGTAGGATTGCAAATAATGCGCGGCCTGCTCGCCCAGTGGAACCAATCGCTCCTTACCCCCCTTACCTAAAACACGGACGACGCCTTGACGCAGATTAATTGCTGGCATCTCTAAACTAATCAACTCTGATACCCGCAGGCCGCTGGCGTAAAGCAGTTCCAGCATCGCTTTGTCACGTTGCTCTACAGGCTTTTCAAGATCCGGCTCTGCTAATAAACGATCCACCTGTGCTTCGGTAAGCGTTACCGGTAAAGTCCTTCCGAGTTTAGGTGGTTCAAGACGAAGGGCTGGGTCAGCTTGCAATAAGGACTCTCGTAGACAATATCGATAAAAACCGCGCAAACTGGAAACCAAGCGAGCCTGCGATCGTGGACTGCGCCTAGCCATTGCCAGTTGCGCAAGGTAGCCAACCAGATCGGCATGATCGGCATTTAACAAACGCTTGCCAATACCGTTGAGATACCCAGCGACTGCACGCAAATCACGGCTATACGCTTCTAAAGAATTTTTGCTTAAACCGCGCTCCATCCATACGGCATCAATATAACGATCGATTAAGCTGGCATCTTCTGCGGCAAACTTAATCAATGCTTTCGCTTTAGTGTTTGTGTTAGCTTTTGTTTTATCCATCGCCATCAGCGCGCCAAGCCATTTAAGGATTTGCCCAAACAGATTGAACCATACAAAATACAGAGAAATTTAGTCACTACTTGCTCGCAAGCGTTTTGGGCGATTTGAATAAGCTGCCATTTCATTGTTAATCATCGATAAGCGAATGTAATTAAGCATATCAAGTCCGCATATTATTGTGATAAATATGGACAAGTATTTTAAGTCATGGTTTGCGTATATTAATTACTTTAATTTTGCTCTAAGGTAGAGCATTAAGCCAATATCAACAATTACTTTTAATACAAACAATGTTTACCTCACCACTTTAGCGCATTTTACTAGGCAATAACGCAATGGCAGCCAGCAACAATCATTCGCAGCCAAACTCAGGCGATACCAGCAGCAAAACTTTACGCCCACGAAAAGCGATGGATAAAGTCAAACGGTCAATCAATATCGGCTTTAACAGTGGCTGGCGATTAAACAGCACCGTATTTAAGGCTTCGCCAAAACTAATAAAATGCCTTCGCGAAAAACGCAAACCCACCGCGATCGAAGTCCGTGAATTATTTGAATCACTTGGTGTGACCTATATCAAGCTGGGTCAATTTATCGCAAGTTCGCCGTCAATTTTTCCAGCCGATTATGTTGCCGCTTTTCAAAACTGTTTTGATAACACACCTGTCATTTCCTACAAAATTATTAAGCGAACCATTGAAAAAGAACTGGGCTGCCCTATCGAAGAAATTTACAGCCATATTGATCAAAGCCCTTTAGCATCTGCATCAATCGCGCAAGTTCATAGCGCCACGCTGCATAATGGCGACGAGGTTGTTATCAAGGTACAAAAACCCGGCGTGGAATTATTAATCGATACCGATCTTAGCGCCGCCTTTATTATTAGCAAAATTATTGAACTGGTTTCACCAGCCCTGGATAGTAATGCGGTGACGGATATTATCACCGAGATTCATAGCTCTATGCGCGACGAATGTGATTTTATAAAAGAAGCTAATAACCTCGAAGCATTTAATACTTTTTTAATTGAACAAAATATTACTACGATTATCGCGCCGAAAACTTACCCGCATGCTTGTAGCAAACGGGTACTTACTATGCAGCGCATCTATGGCAAGGCGTTTACCGATACGACCAACGCCAGCGCCGCTACACAACCACTCACTGCCGATAAACAAACCGCTGCGCAAATAGCGCTTTTTAATGCTTTAAACGTTTGGTTTTTATCAATTCGCCAATGTGATTTTTTTCATGCCGATTTGCATAGCGGTAATTTATTATTAACCGATAACGCACAAGTCGCTTTTATTGATTTTGGTATGGTTGGCAGAATCACCGATACCATTTGGTCTGCAGCTGTACAGCTATTTGGATCATTTAACGATGAAAACTATGGGCAAATGGCCGCAGCGATGATGGAAGTTGGCATGACCAAACAAAAGATTGATCAAGAGCAACTGGCTAAAGATCTACAATGGATTTTTGATAATAGCGCGTCGGCAAGCGCTTCACTCAGCTCAATAGATAACAGTAAAGCTGAGAATAAGAGCCAAACCAACCCCTTACAACTTATCTCGCAAATAGCCAAACGCCATGGCATTCGATTTCCCAGCGCGTTTACGTTGCTGTTAAAACAGTTTTTGTATTTTGACCGTTATTTGCATTTACTCGCCCCCGAAACTGGCTTATTTGACCATCAAATAATGCAAACTTTTGAGTAGTCTTAAAGCTCACTTTTAGCGCCCCAATACTTTGATATTGGTATTTTTTTGTCTCTGCGACAATATGCCACATTTTCATTTAGCCACAGCGCTTTAGAATTACGCCCGCCTGCAAACGCTTGCAAAAAACGACACTAGCCAAATTTTAAATCTAGATATTTATACCTCCTTACCATGAAAAATCATAAGGATGATTCTTAATGATATTGCACGACATGAAACACGGCCACTCTGTTATTCGTTCTAAACTTTTTACTCGCCCACTCACTATAGGCCTACTCAGCATTGCTGCGGCTCTGGCAAGTCATACAGCGCCGGCTCAGCACACTACCGATCACCATAGCGTCTCTAATCACGCACCTATTGGCGTGATGGGTGATCACTTGCATAAAACCGGCGAATGGATGCTTTCCTATCGCTATATGAATATGCGTATGGAAGATAATCTTCGTGGTAGTAATAGCGTATCGCCAGAAGAAATCGTATCGGCCGGTTTAGGCTTGCGAGTCGTACCCGTTGAAATGTCGACTGAAATGCATATGTTTGGCGCCATGTATGCGCCCAGCGATAAACTAACGCTAATGCTAATGGTTAACTATCTCGAAAAAGAAATGGATCACGTCACCTTTCAGGGCGGTAGCGGCACCGTTCGACGTGGCGTCTTTACTACCGAAACATCCGGCCTTGGCGATACTAAACTTGCTGCGCTCTACGGTGTTTACGATAAGGATATTCACAGAGTGCATCTTAACTTTGGCCTAAGTATTCCAACCGGTAGTATCGATGAAACCGACCAGATACTTACACCTATGGGCACCACGCCCAGCCCTAGATTGCCCTACCCTATGCAGTTAGGTTCGGGCACTTATGATTTAGAGCCGGGGCTTACCTATCTAGGCGTCAAAGGAAAATGGGATTGGGGTAGCCAACTCAAACTGACTATTCGGCTGGATGATAACGGCGAAGGTTACGCACTAGGCGATAAACTAATGCTGACATCTTGGGGTAGCTACCGACTGGCTGACTGGCTAACGGGTTCGCTTAGGTTGAGCTATACGGACAGCGATGATATCAATGGTCGTGACCAAAATATTAACTTACCCGTACAAACTGCAAGACCTGAAAATTTTGGTGGTGAGCAACTGGAGTTAGCGGTTGGACTTAACCTGATTGGCCTAGAAGGTGCGCAACTCGGACATAGAGTAGCGTTGGAATATAGCAACACACTTGAGCAACACGCCAACGGTATACAAATGGAAATGCAAGATATGCTTAGCGTAGGTTATCAATACAGCTTTTAAGCGTCTTGAAAAAAACACCGGTAAAAAATAAGACTAGTTGATAAACGTTGCCAGCAGCGTTTATCAACCACTCAAAACAGACTTTAAAACAAGCCGGTACCAGTAAAATACATGATCGCCACAGAGCTATCCAAAATAATTGGCGCAATAGATTCCTTAACCGTACTGCCATCTACTGCCATCGAATAAAACCGCGCCGCGGCCACAGCTGTCCAAGCAAAGGCAAGCACTGCATAAGCGGTAGGGTCGGCAAAGTACAAAGCTGCGACTGCACTACCAATATTCAGCCCACCAAATACGCCTCGCACTTCCGAAATTGCCATATTGTTGGTCATTTTAATACCGCATGAATCCATAATAATCTGCGGTTTAAAAAAACAAATTAGTCCAATCAATAACACAATCCCGCTGGCTATCTTTGGCAACCATTCAATAATTGCTTCCATCATATTCCCCTTAAATTTTAATTAACTCAGTTAGCCACCTTTGTACAGGCGATCTAATTAGATGTTCGGCGAGATTCTATCCTTCAAAGCGCCACATAATGATTGCAGTGTCTTAATGCAGAAAAACCTTACCAATCATCGACGCTGGAGCTTAATAAGATCGTTAGGAAAAATTAACTCACAGCGACTGAAAACATAGCGGATCTTTTCCGATAAAGTTTTTGGAGAAAATTTTGGGCAAAAAAAAGACGGTCAATTGACCGTCTTTTTACTATTAAGCTATTAGTGCTTAGCTTAATTTCTCTTTAATACGTGCTGCTTTACCAGACAATTCACGTAAGTAGTAAAGTTTTGCACGACGAACATCACCGCGACGCTTAACTTTAATCTCACTAATCAATGCACTGTAAGTTTGGAATGTACGCTCAACACCTACACCATGAGAAATTTTTCTAACGGTAAACGCAGAGCTAATACCACGATTACGCTTGGCAATAACAACACCTTCAAAAGCCTGTAGACGCTCACGATCGCCGTCCTTTACGCGTACTTGAACAACAACAGTATCGCCGGGTGCAAAATCAGGAATTTCTTTAGCATCGGTTTGCTCTTTGTCGATCATTTGAATTAATTTGTTTCTGTTACTCATAATAAACTCCTGCTTGTCCAGACCTTGGTATCGTAGATCCTGCTTTCAAGGTCAATCAACCGGCCTTAAATGAACTTACGCAATCTGTGTTGTTAATAGTTAAAAATTAAAAAAAATGTTTTTGTCGAGCTGTTTTACCGGGTTATTGCTATCAAGGCTAGTCATCTAATAAAGCTAGCTCTTCAGGCGTCAAATCCAAACGCTCAAATAAATCGGGTCGCCGCTCGCGGGTTCTCAATAACGACTGCTTTAACCGCCAGCGTTTTATCGCTTGGTGATCACCGCTTAGTAAAACCGCTGGCACATCCATTCCATCTATCGATTCAGGTCTTGAATAATGAGGGCAGTCCAATAGTGGACGGCCTGCAAACGAATCCTGTATCGCCGACTCGGCATCACCTAAAGCGC
>CAJQQO010000208.1 GCA_905480475.1 uncultured Pseudomonadales bacterium
AGGGCTTCGAGTCATCGAAGTACACCACCTTCCCGGCCGACGACGACGGCATCGTCCCGCTCACCGACACCGAGTGGTTCGAGGACGACGCCTGCAACCGATTGGTTGAATTTATCTCCGTGGCTTGGAGTCACGAGCACTTAGAGGCAAACTTAAATTTCCTGGCTGATAATCTGTCACCCAAGCGAGGAGAATCCAGCCGCGATACGATTCGTCGATATTTGTGTGACAACTTTTATAAAGACCACATGCAAACCTACAAAAAACGCCCGATCTATTGGCTCTTCAGCAGCGGCAAACAAAAAGCCTTCCAGTGCTTGGTGTATTTACACCGCTATAACGAGGGGACTTTGGCTCGTATGCGTACTGAATACGTAATCCCGCTCACGGCCAAACTCAGCTCTCACATCGACAAGCTCGATAATGATAAAAGCGCCAGCGGCTCAGCCGCAGAAATCAAAAAACTTGAAAAAGAAATCAAACGCCTGCAAAAACAACAAACCGAACTCACCGAGTTTGATGAAAAACTCAAGCACTTCGCGGATCAACGCATCAAGATTGATTTAGATGACGGTGTAAAAGTGAACTACGGCAAGTTCGGTGATTTATTGGCTGAGGTGAAAGCAATCCATGGCAAGAAACCGGAGCTAACTTAATGGCAAGTCTAGTGATAACGCCTACATTACCAACTTTAGTTCAAGAGCCTGTAACAACACATAAGTTGCTTTGTCAGCAACAGCTCAATCATGCGTTGAGCTGGCTAATACTTGTTATCACTGTGAGCTTGCTGGTTATCTATATTGATGCAGAGAGCTTAATCAAAGATGAGTTACCATTTGATTTCTTGGTGATTGCGTTGATCGTTGGCTCGCCATTTGTGATCGTATTTATGCTTAAATGGGGGAAATACTCAAAGAATAAAAGCCAATTAACCGCTTACCAACAATTATTAAGCAAGCTTGAGGCGGCAACCGCAGATCCGTCAGTCACCAAAATACAGCAAGTAGTATCAGAGACGGAGTCAGTAGTAAAAACGAATCATCTGGTTATGAAGCTATTTGAATTTTACCATCCGTTGCTGAATGCGCGTATGACGAAGTTACATCAAGATGCATTAACAATAGTACTGAATAAGGAGTTAGCTTTAGCTAAAGCATCATGTAACCAGAAGATAATAGATATTTCCAGCCAGGTGCCGCTGACCAAAGCAAAAACTGAGATTGAATCTTCATTGGGCTTTCTGACAAAGCGCCGAGGAGAAATGGGAACTCAGTGGGACGCTGCCTATGAAGGGTTTTCCTGGTGGAATAAGCTTAAGCATGCGGGTGGCCCTGATTTTTCTGAAATCGACAAGGTAATAGAAGAGTTGGCGGCCTTGCAACGACGGATGGCCATTAAGCATGACAATGATTTTAAGGCTTTAGATAAGCATTTTGAGCAGCTTAAACAAAAAGCGATTAAGCGTATGTCCGCAGCGAAGATAGAGGCTCAGCGCTATATTCAAGATTGCAGTTTTGAGGAACAGCTTGATTCAGGCTTATTACAAAAATCGCTGTGGTTATCTACCTTGTCAGTACCTGTTTCAGTTTGGTCCGACGTGGATAGTGCTGGCAATGTTTATGATGCCCTAAGAGGGGTCAACAGTAACTTCGCTGGTATGTCTGATGCTGATATATGGTGGGAGTCATTATTTTTACCTGCTGAAAGTCTCGCGGGCTTAGCTGGGTTAACTAAAGGTGCCTATTTTGAGCAGTTGGTAGCCGCTGATACTGGCGGTCAGTTACATGAGCACTTTAATCATGCAGATACGGATATTGTTATCGATGGTGTGGCATTTCAGATTAAGGCGACAAGCAGTGAATCATATATTTACAATGTCGATGAATCGATACCGGTCATTGCCACCTCTGAAGTGGCCTCAACAACGGGTGTAATCGACAGTGGCTACAGTAATGAATATATTACCAATGCCGTAGACGGAGCCCTAGGAGGCACCATCGTCGATATAGGTGATACAACAGTAGACGCGATTCTAACTGGACTTGGCGGGCTAGGTTTTTTTGCCACGATCAATGGCATTAATCATGCTTCAGCCAAATACGCAAATGGTGGTGATGGAGTTGAGGCGATTTTTGAAGGGGCTGGAGTAGCTGTCGAAGGCACTGCCAGAGCATTGGTTGGCGCAGCAGAAATGGGTTACAACGTCTTAGCATCAGGACCTAGCCGATTTATTGGACGGAGCTTGTTAAAGGGTCTAGTAAAGCTTGATGAAAAATTATTTGAAGAGCCAAAGAAAAAATGAATATCACCCAACTTAATGATGGCTTGAACAAAGCATTCTATTTAGAAGATAACCGGATTGTCTTTTGGTATGACCCGGCGCAAGACTTTGAGTCCGAACTCGATAGCTTGACCTTGCAAGATGTAAAGATCCTGAACATGGCTGAGCAGTCCTTACTTGGCACTAAGCTTAAGTTGGAACTTGAAGATACAGACGGTCGATATCTTTTGTATTTCCCCATAGAAGAGCCTGAAGCGAAGCAAGACTGGCTTTTGGATATCAAACTATACTCCCGCTCGTTTTATGCGGATCGTATTTCAATCATTTTCAACGATCTCGGTTTACATCAGCAAAGTATGCGTGAGCATCTAGCTCAACGTGATAAGTTTTTGGGGAGTAAGAGCCGTATAACGGGCTTACAAAAATGGCTTCATCCTGATGCGAATGAATTAGCGATAGACATCGCGATGATGGCCGTAATCGCTAAAGCTGATGAAGCTGACATCAACCACATTCTATTTGCGATTGCTCGCCAAACGGCAGACGATGATTTGGGCTTGGAAGCTACGCCAGGAATTATTGCTGAGATTGAAAAGTTTGGTTTACAAAAAACCTTTGTTGAGCAATTGCAAATCAGTTTTGGTTATCAACCTACTCAGGAAGAACTTAATGGTGAGGCCAGCTTTAATTTTGGGCGTTTCTTAATTCGCTTGTTGGTAACGGGGTTTTGCGAAAATCTCGGTAACATACCTGATTGGGCAACGAATCAAATACTGCCCTCGGCCAGTGCGCAGGCTTCAGTGAGAGCATTGAATTCTCGTTGGCGTGACAGCTCTCGTTATTACACGGCCTTCGATACTATTTCTGGCTGGGTCGCTAATGCATTGGGTATAGCCGATAAAATAACTGACCTTACTATGGATGCCTTGGCTCCAGTGGCGACGTTTGAAGCGGTCGAGCGGCAAATCATATTGTCGATGGCTGGGGTGATCCCACAAGCCACATTGAGCGACTTACAGAACTTTAGTGACGTTGTCAGCGAGCGTCGTGATAGTTATTGGGCTTCACGTCACAAGGATGATGATACCCGCAGAAAATACCGCGTTATTTACGATGCTCTCGATGCAGCAATAAAACTCTTCAGCCTGAGAGCAACTCATGACGAAGGTTTTCATTACCCGAGTTGTGATGCGATTTATAACGCCTATCAAAGCGAACTCTATCAGTTTGATATGGCATACCGGCATTATCATGCCGCTTCACAAGTGGCCCATGTTGACCTACTTAAAAAGCTCGATGAGGCTGTGGAGCAATGTTACAGCTATTGGTATATCGATAACTTGGCGAAAAACTGGGGCGATAGACTAGCCAATGAAAACCGTTTAAATGATTGGCAAATAACCGATATACCTCTGCAGTATCAATTTTATAAACATACCGTAGAGCGCTCGTTAGATCGTGCAAAAAAGAAACGTGTCATGGTAATTATCTCTGATGCGTTTCGTTATGAAGCCGCAGTAGAGTTAGAGCAGCGTGTTAATGAGAAGCGCTATAGTAAAGCAGCGCTAAGCACCCAGCTGGGCGTCGTTCCCAGTTATACCACTTTGGGGATGGCTTCATTGCTCCCACACCAAACGCTGGATTATAAAAATGACAGTGATGATGTGTTGGTTGATGGAATATCAAGCCAGGGCACGCAGCAGCGCAACAAAATATTAGAACGCTATGAAGGCATGGCAATTACGGCTGAAACCCTACGGAATTGGTCGAAGGATGATGGCCGTCTGGCTCTCAAAGATCAGAATTTAATTTATGTCTATCATAATGTGGTAGATGCTATTGGTGATGATGCCGCAACGGAAAATCGCACATTTCAAGCGGTGAATGATGCCATTATTGAGCTGGCCGAGTTAGTTCGCAAAGCTCAAATGCAATTTAATACCTCAACCGTTATTGTCACCGCTGATCATGGGTTTTTATTCCAGCAAAGCAAACTAGAAGATGCAGATAGATCCAGTATCGCCGAAAAACCCGCTAGCTATATAAAAAGTAAAAAGCGTTACGTTGTAGGCCAGAATCTGGCTGAACCGAAAGATGCCTTATACGGTTCAACCAAAGTGACCGCAGGCACTGAAGCGGATACTAAATTCTGGGTACCTAAAGGCGCTAATCGTTTTCACTTTGTTGGCGGTGCACGCTTCGTTCACGGCGGCGTAATGCCCCAAGAGATTGTGGTGCCAGTGTTAATCGCTAAAGCGCTACGTGGGGATGATGCAGTTGCCCGTACCAAAAGTAAGGTAGGGGTTATTTCTGCCAAATCCAGTTTGAAAATGGTGAACAATATTCAGAGCTTTGATCTGTTACAGACAGAGGCTGTTGATGATAAGGCGCTACCGATGACAGCAGCTGTCGCTATTTATGATGATAATAAGGTGGTATCCAGTGAAGAGATTATTACCTTTGATAGCGAATCAGACTCTATGACTGAGCGGGTGAAGAAAGTCCGCTTGTCCCTTCAAGGAAACGAGTTTAATCGTAACAGTGATTACTTCCTGATTATTAAAGACAAAGACCTCGATACCGAACTTGAGCGTTATAAGGTCACCATTGACCTAGCGTTCACAGATGATTTTTTTTAGAGAAAGAAGATAATAACTATGACTGATATTAATATCTCAAAAAATAGCGCTTTAGAAAGTGAAGACCTTGATAAACTCTTAAACCAACATTTTGGCGGCAGAGTTGTACGTAAGGATTTAACCAAACTGATTAAGGAGGGGGCTAACGTACCCGTTTATGTATTAGAGTATTTACTTGGTATGTACTGTGCGTCTGATGACGAAGAGGTGATTCAGAAAGGGCTGGAAAATGTCAAAACTATTTTGGCAGAAAATTATGTGCGGCCAGATGAGGCGGAAAAGGTGAAATCGCTGGTGCGAGAGCGAGGGACTTACAAAGTTATAGACCGGGTTACCGTAAAATTAAATTCAAAAAAAGACAAGTACGAGGCTTCTTTTAGTAATTTGGGAATAAAAGATGCGGTTATTTCGGCCGAGATTATTAAGCAGTATGAGAAGCTATTGGTGGGCGGCATTTGGGTTATTGCAACACTTAGCTATTTCCATGAAGAGGGTCAGTCGGATTCGCCATTTGGCGTGACTTTACTAAAACCTATTCAAATGCCCAACATGAATATGCAGGAGCTGTTTGATGGGCGTAAGCAACTGACTAACACGCAGTGGCGTGAAGTATTAATTCGCTCAATTGGCATGGAGCCGTCAACGCTCGACCAGGATGTGCAATGGCACTTATTAGCCCGCATGATTCCGTTTGTTGAAAACAATTACAACGTATGCGAGCTTGGGCCGCGCGGTACCGGTAAAAGCCATATTTATAAAGAGTGTTCGCCTAACAGTATACTTGTGTCTGGCGGTCAAACAACGGTAGCCAACCTTTTTTACAATATGAGCACGGCCCGTATTGGCTTGGTTGGACTTTGGGATTTAGTGGCATTTGATGAGGTTGCTGGGATTTCGTTTAAAGATAAAGACGGCGTTCAGATCATGAAGGATTATATGGCTTCGGGATCTTTCGCGCGCGGTCGTGAACAAATGGAAGCGATGGCGTCGATGGTCTTTATAGGCAATATTAATCAGAGTGTTGAATCGCTGGTAAAAACAAGTCATTTATTGGCGCCGTTTCCTGATGCGATGATTGATGCCGCTTTTTTTGATCGCTTTCATGCTTATATTCCGGGCTGGGAAATACCTAAAATGCGCCCAGAGTTTTTTACAGATAAGTATGGTTTGATTACGGATTACTTGGCTGAGTTTTATCGTGAAATGCGTAAGCGTAGTTATTCCGATGCCATTGATCGCCACTTTAAGTTGGGTAATAACTTAAACCAGCGCGATGTTATTGCGGTACGCAAAACAGTTTCGGGGTTAATCAAGTTGTTGTATCCTCATGGCGAATATACTAAAGAAGAAG
>CAJQQO010000209.1 GCA_905480475.1 uncultured Pseudomonadales bacterium
GCAGCAAACCAATCGTCTGCCCGATGCCTTAGTCGCCTGCGTTGGTGGCGGTTCTAACGCTATTGGTTTATTTCATCCGTTTCTTAATGATGAAAATGTTGCCATGTATGGTGTAGAAGCCGGTGGGTTTGGTGTTGAAACCGGTAAGCATGCTGCGCCACTTAATGATGGTAAGCCCGGCATACTGCATGGTAACCGCACTTATTTAATGGAAGATGAAAACGGTCAGATTATTGAGACGCACTCGATTTCTGCCGGTCTGGATTATCCCGGTGTTGGCCCCGAGCACTCATGGTTAAAAGATATGGGTAGGGTTAATTATGTTGCGGTCAATGATGATGAAGCCATGGAAGCGTTCCGCACCTTAACCCAAATAGAAGGCATTATGCCTGCGTTGGAAACCAGTCATGCACTTGCCTATGCGGCCAAGCTGGCAGTGCAGATGGATAAAGACCAAAGTATTTTGGTTAATTTATCCGGTCGTGGTGATAAAGATATTTTAACCGTTGCCGCTATCGACGGAATAACTGTTTAGCGGTTTGTTTTAAAAATGGGTTATGAAAATAAGTTTTAACTATTGAATAATGATTGATTGTTGGAGAGTTTTTTGAGTCGTATTACAATGTGTATGCAGCAGTGTCAGGTCAAGGGTCGCACCGCTGTTATCCCTTATATTGTCGCGGGTGATCCCTGGCTTGAAGCAACGGTTCCCGCCATGCATGCAATGGTGCAAGCTGGTGCCGATATTATTGAACTCGGTGTACCATTTTCTGATCCTATGGCAGAGGGGCCGGTTATCCAGCTCGGCCATGAACGAGCATTGGTTAATAATATTGGTATGCCTGATGTATTAAAAATGGTAGCTGAATTTCGTCAGCAAGATGCCGATACGCCTGTTGTGCTTATGGGTTATGCCAATCCGGTTGAAGCCATGGGTTATCAAAGGTTTGCCAGCGCTGCGCGCGAGGCCGGTGTCGATGGCGTTTTAACCGTCGATATGCCACCCGAAGAAGCTGAAGATATGAACAGCGTATTTCGCGAACACGGGCTTGATAGTATTTTTCTTATTGCACCGACTACCTCGGTTGATCGCACCGCCGCTATTTGTAGTATGGCCACCGGTTATATTTATTATGTTTCGCTAAAAGGTGTCACTGGAGCGGGTCATATTGATACCAATGAAGTATCATCCAAAGTGGCTGGTATTAAAGCGATATGCGACTTGCCGGTATGTGTCGGTTTTGGTATTAAGGATGGCAAATCTGCCGCAGCGATTGGCAAGCATGCCGATGGGGTAGTGGTAGGTAGTGTGTTGGTTAACGGTATGGGCGAATGTGTTGGTATGAGTAATCGTGGTGATGCGGTCTTAGAAAATGCCGCCGCACAAAATGCTGTCGATAAAACGGCAATCATCGAAACTATAAATGCCGGTTTATCTGCAATTGTTAAAGATATTTCGCTAGGTGCTAATTCTTAATCAGTTGACGGATTGAGCTGATGATATTTGATAGCGCAGAGTATTTAATTAATAGCTTTAGCACGCGTTTTAAATTAAGCCTTAACAGTGATAAGTAAAAGTTAACGGTTGATAGTAAAAAAATTGTTTTTATATTTTATTCATTTAATAAACAGCAGTAATATTTGCTTAGTGTTGTTTTACAAAGTTGGTCGTAGTTATGAGCTGGTTAGATAAGATTAAACCTTCTTTTGTATCGCGCCAAAGTGATGATGCAGAACAAAGATCATCGGTGCCGGAAGGCCTGTGGCGTAAATGTGTTCGCTGTGATGCGGTTTTATATCGCCCCGAGCTAGAGCGAAATTTGGATGTTTGCCCAAAGTGCGGCCATCATATGCGTATTGATGCGCGGCGCCGTCTGGATATTTTTCTTGATGAAACTCCGCGCGTCGAACTGGCAACTGAAGTTGAACCTATTGATAGACTTAAATTTAAAGATACTAAAAAGTATAAAGATCGTCTAATACAAGCGCAAAAAGCGACTGGCGAAAAAGATGCCTTAGTCGCTTTTGAAGGCAGTTTGGGTGGCAAGCCTATTGTTGCGGTTGCCTTTGCCTTTAGTTTTCACGGCGGCTCGATGGGTTACGCCGTAGGTGAGAAATTTACCCGCGCAGCTAACGTAGCACTTGAGCGGCGTTGTCCGATGGTGTGTTTTTCCGCCACTGGCGGTGCGCGAATGCAAGAGGCGCTTATTTCCTTGATGCAAATGGCCAAAACCAGTGCAGTGCTTGAGCGCTTGCGTCGTGCATCCATCCCGTATATTTCAATTATGACCGACCCGGTTTATGGCGGTGTTTCGGCCAGTCTAGCTTTGCTGGGTGATATCAATATTGCCGAACCTAATGCTCGCGCCGGTTTTGCCGGGCCGAATATTATCGAGCAAACTATTCGTCAAAAATTGCCTAAGGGTTTTCAGCGCAGTGAGTTTTTATTGGAGCGAGGTGCAATCGATATGATTGTCTCTCGCAATGATATGCGTGTGACCGTTGATCGCCTGCTAAGTAAGCTGCGCCATGAGTCGGCTGAGAGTACGCTCTCTCATGCCATTGCCGCAAATGAGCCGGAGGCTGATGCGGAAGTGAAAGAAGACGTAGAAGGTTTGGACCCAACGGCAGATATGGATGCCGAACTACAAACGGATATCTCCACTGATGATGATATTGTTGATGCCGAGATAATACCTACAGTCGATGAAGTCGCTGCTGCTGAAGAGGGCCTTGATGCTAATGGCAAGCCATTAAAAAATTCCTGATTGATTGATTGATTGAATGAAGCAGTTAATCAGTGGTGTTGACGTTAGCAAAAAAATCGCAATCCATATTTGCAAAAGTGAATGATTAAATCCCATCAGTGAGTAGCCATGCGTTTTAAAACTTTAACGGCGTGGCTGCAATGGCTTGAAAAGTTGCATCCGGTCGAAATCGATCTGGGGTTGGCGCGGGTCATGTTGGTCGCCGAGCATTTAAAGCTGCGGAGCTTTTCTGCCACCGTTATTACCGTCGCCGGAACCAATGGCAAAGGCTCTACTGTTGCCGCCTTACAGGCTTTGTTGTCACAGCCGCATAATCATCTGACTGCGCCTAAAGTCGGCGCTTATACCTCACCGCATCTTATTTCCTTTACCGAACGTATCGTAGTTAATGGTGAAGAGCTTGCTGAGTCGGTGCTATGTCAGGCATTTGAAGATATTGACCAAGCGCGTATCCAGACCAATACCTCCTTAACTTACTTTGAATTCGCTACGCTTGCCGCGCTTTGGGCCTTTGCTCGCCAACCCTTGGATTATATTTTATTAGAAGTCGGCTTAGGTGGTCGTCTTGACGCAGTTAATATTGTTGATGCCAATATTGCGGTAATTAGCCAAATCGATATCGATCATGAATCTTGGCTGGGAAATGATCGCGAAAAAATTGGTTTTGAAAAAGCCGGTGTTTTGCGGGAAGGACAGCTAGCCGTTATTGCTGATGCTAATCCGCCACAATCACTTTGCCAGCGCTTGGACGATCTAGCTTGCGATGTTCGTTGGCCGCAACAGGTCGCTGGTGCTAATCATCATCACGGTTTTGATATTGTTAGCGATAGTGAACTCCTGAACTGGCACGGTGTTGATAGTCAAGGTGTGAGGCAGTCGATTGAGCATTTGCCAAGACCCAAGCTCGCCATCGAAAGCTGGAGTGCAGCACTACAAGTGGGCTTAATGTTGAATATATTTGGCGCTGTAACGCAGCAGCCAGATAGCGAGGAGGTACGCTCGATTGATGTGGCCAGCTTGATGGCGAATATCCAACTCGCCGGTCGATTGACGACTTATCAACTGGCTAATCGGCATATATTATTGGATGTTGCCCACAATCAGCAATCGATTCAGCGTCTGGCCAATTATCTGTCGAATAATGAGCCTAAGCAGAGTAGGGTGGCGATCTTTGCGGCAATGGCAGATAAAGATATTGCCGCCATGTTGGATCTGATGTTGCCGCTATTTGATCGCTGGTATTTACCGGCTTTGCAAAATTGTCCACGTGCAGCGACGCCGGATACGGTTCGACAATTGTTGATTGAGCGCCAGCAGCTAAGCGAGAGTTCACAACAAGATCCTCTACAGGGTAAAAATGCCGATTTATCGGTCGATGTTTATGTCCAAATGATGGCTAAGGTAGAAGAAAGTTTGCTAGAGGCTATCCACAGCACCACTCAAAACGATAAAATAGTCGTCTTTGGTTCCTTCTACACCGTTGGTGAAGCCTTGACGGCAATTAACGCGGCTAAGGCAGGAAATTTGCAGCTATAAAGAAGTAAAGCCGTCGCCGAATAGTTATAATAATGCGCCAAAGCCTAAACAGAGATAGTGGGTCAAAAAATTACTTGGTCAGAAAAGACCGTTGACCAGAAAAGGCGATTGGCCAGAAAAGACAGTAAGCCACCCAATTTAAACGATAAGTATCGAGAACTGACATTGAGAGCTAGACATTGAGTGATTCTTACTTAAACGATGCGTTAAAGCAGCGACTGGTTGGTGCCGGCGTACTGCTCATTTTGGCCGGCTTATTGTGGCCAATCTTATTCGACTTTGACGATACGCTCGAGTTGGATGCGCCGCCTTCCGAAATCCCCGCCATGCCGACCATTGAAAAAGTTCAGGTCGTGCCACCCAAGCCAAAGGCTCAAATAAAATCTACCGCTAGGCTGGAACCGTCTAGCAAAGCGAGCAGTACCGCAAGCGACGGCAAAGCAAATTCCTTAGAGGCGCTTATTAGCGATGCGCCCAAGCCACCGCCTGTGGCCGGTAAGTCCAGTAATAGTATTAGCGAAAGCCAACGGCCGCGTTTGGATGATCAAGGTGTGCCAGTGTCTTTTGTTGTGCAAGTTGGCACCTTTAAGAATTGGTCGAATGCCGATGCGCTCCGAAACAAGCTAATTAAAAATGGCCAAAAGGCTTACACTACACCGGCGGTATCGGCATTGCCGGGGCCCTATACCGTATTGATTGGGCCGGTATTAACCTATGACAAAGCACAAAAAGCTGTCGCCGACGTTAAGCGTCAAACGTCGATTAAAGATGCCATCATTAAACGCTTTAGGAGCGTGCAATGAATGGCATTGACTGGATAATTATATCTGTCATTGGTGTTTCCGGTCTTTTTAGTTTGATTAGGGGCTTTGTTAAAGAGGCGATGTCATTAGTCGTTTGGGTATCAGCCTTTGGTATTGCAATAGCTTTTAGTCCTAAATTATCGGTGGTATTAGCGTCGAGCGTTGAAACCGAATCCTTAAGGTTGATCCTGGCTTTTATTATGTTATTTACCGGTACACTGATTGTCGGCGGATTGATTAATCGTTTGCTAGTGACTCTTTTGAAGGCAACCGGATTAAGTGGCACCGATAGATTGCTTGGCATGGTATTTGGTTTTTTCCGCGGTGCAATTGTTGTTTTAGCTTGTTTAATTATTTTTCCACCGTTGGTCGATGTTGAAGAGCAGCCTTGGTGGCATGAGTCAACATTGATTCCAAAATTCTTAATGTTAGAAGGCTGGGCCTTGCAAGCCTTTAGCGATGTATCACAATGGCGTCGCGAAGTGATTGGTCTTTAGAGCCCGCAGGTTCAAAACGTCATAAGGTTTTTAGATTTTTTTAGTTAAAGCTGTTAAGCAAATATTTTATTAATTAAAGAGGGTATGCCCGTGTGTGGAGTTGTTGGAATGGTTGGCAAGTCAAATGTCAATCAATCGATTTACGATGCGCTGACTGTATTGCAGCATCGTGGCCAGGACGCCGCGGGAATGATGACCTTTGGCGATGGACGTTTTAATCAGCGCAAAGGTAATGGTTTGGTGCGAGATGTATTTCGTCAGCATCATATGGATAGACTGGTTGGCAATATCGGTATTGGCCACTGTCGTTATCCAACCGCAGGTAGTTCTAGTCCGGCGCTTGCTCAACCTTTTTATGTCAACACGCCCTACGGTATTGCGCTGGCGCATAATGGCAATCTAACCAATGCGCAGGATTTAATGCGCGAAGTGTTTCAGGCCGATTTACGCCATGTCAATACCGATTCTGATTCAGAAGTGATGCTCAATGTATTTGCCCATGAGCTACAAAAAATAGGTAAATTGCGGCCCACTCATGAAGATGTATTTGCTGCGGTTGAAGCGGTGCATCGTCGTTGTTCCGGTGGTTATGCGGTTGTTGCCATGATTGCTAATTACGGCGTGGTGGGTTTTCGCGACCCGCATGGTATTCGACCTTTGGTTTATGGCAAACGTGAAAGCGATCGTGGTTCCGAGTATATGATTGCCTCTGAAAGTGTGGCATTAGACGTATTAGGTTTTGAACGTATCGATGATGTTAAACCGGGGCAAGCGGTATTTATTAGTGCTTTAGGTGAGCTTACTTTGCATCAAAGCGATCGTCAGGCTGCATTTGCGCCGTGTATATTTGAACACGTTTATTTTGCTAGACCCGATTCTATCCTTGATGATATTTCCGTCTATAAATGTCGTCTGCGTATGGGTGAAACGCTGGCCGATAAAATTTTAAAGTTACGCCCCGATCATGATATCGATGTGGTTATACCCATTCCCGATACCAGTCGCGTCTCAGCTCAAGTATTAGCGCATCGGCTTGATGTTAAATTTCGCGAAGGCTTAATAAAAAATCGCTATATCGGGCGAACATTTATTATGCCGGGCCAAAGCTTTAGAAAAAAATCCGTGCGACAAAAACTCAATGCGATTGAACTTGAGTTTAAAGATAAAAATGTCATGTTAGTGGACGACTCTATTGTGCGTGGAACCACTAGCCGTGAAATTATTCAGATGGCTAGAAGTGCAGGGGCGAAAAATGTTTATATTGCTTCGGCTGCGCCGCCGGTGCGATACCCCAATGTTTACGGCATCGATATGCCATCGGCGGATGAGTTAATCGCTCATGGTCGATCGGTTGAAGAAGTGGCTGCCGAGATAGGTGCTGATTGGTTGATCTATCAAGATATTGATGATCTTGTTGCCTGCGCTCGTGAAGGTAATCCCGATATCGAGCAGTTTGATTGCTCAGTATTTGACGGCCAATATATTACCGGTGATATCGATAGCGAATATTTGGAAGAGCTGCACGAGCGCCGTAATGATGCCAACAAGCGGGTCACTGAGCAAAATCTGCAATCGGTTAAACATGAGTCTGCCGTGGTTGACCTGTATAACGACGCCTCATAGCAAGGCTGACGTACTCAACCTCCACAGCAAGGTCTATATGCAGCCGATAGCCGCTCTTAATTCAGAGCGGCTAGTTGCTAAATTGAAATGCCCCACATAAATTCGCTGTCATATTTGCTTAAGACATTAACAAAGCGATGATTTGATGCGTTAAACGCGATAAAACGGTAATAGGCAGCTTTATTTTTCGTGGCTGCCATGCCCTAATTAGCCCTCGTAAAAAGAAGCCTTGCAACAAATAGCTATTAGAGGCGCTTTTCGCCAACTTAAGATAGATTGATTGTAGTTATGTCCGATTCATCCAATAAATTACCGGCAGCATTGCGCGAGGCTCATCGACAGACGCTGGCTGTTCGTGCAGGCCAAAACCGCACCGGTGAAGATGAGCACTCCGAAGCCTTATTCCTAACATCAAGCTATGTCTTCAAAGACTGCGCCGATGCTCAGGCAAGATTTGCCGGTGATATCGAAGGCAGCGTGTATTCGCGTTATACCAATCCTACCGTGCGCAATTTTGAGCAGCGTTTAGCGGCAATGGAAGGTGCTGAAGATTGTATTGCGACGTCTTCGGGTATGGGCGCTATTATGAGTCTGTGTTTGGCGCACTTAAGTTCCGGCGATCATATTGTTTGTTCCAGCGATGTCTTTGGTTCAACCGTTATTTTGCTGAACAATTTTTTTGCCAAGTTCGGCGTTGAGATTAGTTATATTAAATTAACCGATGTCGACGGCTGGCGCGATGCGGTGCAAGCGAATACCAAAATATTTTTTGTTGAAACGCCGTCCAACCCTTTAAACGAAGTCGGTGATATTAACGCGCTGTCAGCAATCGCTAAGCAGCACAATATTTTATTTGCCGTTGATAATTGTTTTTGTTCGCCCGCACTGCAACAGCCATTAGCTTTGGGCGCAGATATTGTTATTCATTCGGCAACCAAATATATCGACGGGCAAGGTCGATGTTTGGGTGGCGCGGTATTAGGTAGCGCTGAACATATTGAGCCGGTACGCAGTTTAGTTCGCGCCGGTGGTCCAAGTATGAGTCCGTTTAATGCTTGGGTATTTTTAAAAGGTTTAGAGACTTTGCAATTGCGTATGCGTGCTCACTCCGAAAGCGCAATGGCGATAGCTCAATGGTTGGAATCGCAAAGCAGTATAGAAGCGGTATTTTATGCCGGTTTAGCTTCGCACCCCGGCCATCAATTAGCCAGCCATCAGCAAAGTGCTTTTGGTGGCGTGATGTCGTTTCGGGTTAAAGGCGATCAAGCTGCGGCTTGGCGTTTTATTGAAGCCACTCAAATTATGTCGCTTACTGCGAATCTGGGTGATGCTAAAACTACCATTGTGCATCCGGCCACCACAACGCATAGTCGTTTGTCCCCTGAAGAGCGCGCTGCAGCCGGTATTACGGATAATCTTATTCGGGTGGCAGTGGGGCTAGAAGATCTGGATGATTTGAAAAAAGATTTACAACGAGGCATTAAAGCCCTCTAAAACAAATACTAATAAATGATTTGTGTCAGTAATATTTTTATTTTCTATTGCCCGATTACTTAGCTTGTTAAAGTGTGGCAATCCAGCACGGAATATTGAAAACGAAATACAGTAATAAATATCACAATAATTTCTAACAAATTTTGAGGATAAGTTTATGAGGAATACCAATAAAAAAATGTCGCTAACACTGTTTGCTGCGTTGTTGTGTGCAGTATCTAGTGCTTCACAAGTGGCTTTAGCAGAAGACTACCAGTTTCAGGGTACTGGCTATATTGCTAGCGGTGATAGCGATAGAGCTGGCAAGACAGATAGTTATATTCAGAAAGGTGCTGCCGCTACCTTTTATTTTGCGCCGGTTGACACTTCAATAGGACCTTTGGCGACAGCCGCTTTTGTTGATCGCGCATCCAGTTTTTCGGTTGGTTATGCTAATACCGATATTGGTTCACTGGATGCGAGAACCAAGGTGGCAGCGCTTAATCTGCGTGACAAAGACAGCGGCTGGACTGGCAGTATAAGTATCGCAGATGTTGATCAATTATTTGATCAAAATGATCTTAGCTCTGACGCTAGTCTCGGTAGTTACGGTTTTAGTATCGGTAAATATATTGCGGAAAACACCAGTATTTCGCTAGGCTACGATAGCAGCGAGATCGAACTCTTTGAAGATGGCATTCGCCAGAGTTTTGATAGCGATAGTTATATTCTTAATATTTCACATGTAGGTTTAGCTGAAAAAGATTTTGATTTAGGTGCGTCAATCATATTAACCGATACAGCAAATGGTAAAGAAGAAATCACCCTTGCGTTTGGTGGTTCGGTTTATCTTAACAAGCGCACAGCGATTGGCGTTTCCGTGCAAGTGACAGACGCGGATATCGATAACGACTACATCTCTGTATTTGGCGAATGGTTTGCAACACCAACGGTTGCCGGATCCATTGAGTATTTTATTAGCGATTCTGCCAATTTCCGTACCACTGGATTACTGTTTGCCGCCAACTGGCGTTTATAGCGATACACATCCTGGCTGCCTGTGCCTTAGCGCAGACAGCCAGAATACTGTGTAAGTAACGTTTGAGCCTCGTTTGAATAGCACAGCCCCTTCTTATCGGCAGATCAAAACCCTAAGTACTCCTCCTGAAAGTTTAAAAACCAGCCTATAACTGTCAATCTCGTCAGCAAAATCAGCGACTTATTCGCAGCAAAAAGCCTATAGCTGTCTATACTTTACACTCGAATTGTTAGGTTTTAGACCTAATACAGAACGTTAGCGTAGTGGATTGCCTTAAATGCCCTTGTTAAAAAAAGCCGTTTCCCGTTCATCTGTGCGACCTGCCGACCAAAGTGCTCTGGACAATTGTCTCAATGCCTTAGCGAATGTGGTGTTGGGTAAGGAACCGCAAATCAAAATGGCGCTCTGCTGCTTATTAGCGCGCGGCCATTTATTGATTGAAGACTTGCCCGGTATGGGTAAAACGACTTTATCGCACGCCTTAGGTAAGGCCTTGGGTCTCGAGCATCAGCGCATCCAATTTACCAGTGACCTGCTGCCCTCCGATGTTTTGGGTGCATCCATCTTTGATAAACAAACTGCAAGTTTTAAATTTGTCCACGGGCCCATTTTCACCCAGTTACTATTAGCCGATGAGATAAACCGCACCACACCCAAAACTCAAAGTGCCTTACTAGAAGCAATGGAAGAGCGGCAAGTAACGGTTGATGGAGAAACGCGCGCACTGCCTGTACCGTTTTTCGTTATCGCCACTCAAAATCCACAGAGCCAATCGGGTACTTACGCCTTACCCGAATCACAGCTCGATCGATTTTTAATGCGTATTGAATTAGGCTATCCCGATTCCAGCGCCGAAAGAAAAATGTTGCGCGGCGGTGATGGTCGCTCATTGATGGAACACTTAAATCGCTGCATTGAGCTAGACAGCTTGTTTGCATTGCAAGATCAAGTCTCGCAAGTAAGTGTCTCTGACGCCTTATTAGATTACCTGCAACGATTAATTGATTATTCGCGTACTGCCGCCGATTTTGCCTACGGTTTATCGCCGCGTGGCTCTTTGGCTTTATTACAAGCGGCACGCGCTTGGGCTTTGCTTGAGCGTCGCAACCATGTTATTCCCGAAGACTTACAAGCTGTATTACCTGCCGTTGCCGCGCATCGACTGGCACCATCGGGTGGCGTTTACACCTCGGGGCAATCTCTAGTAGCACAAATGCTGGAGTCGGTTCATGTTGTGCAATAAATCTGTGATAGCAGATCGTATTGCTAGCAATAATTGTCTAGTTAGATTGTCCGCGTGAATTAGCGGTATGGATATACCGGACGATTTAAATCAGCCCGGCCCCTCGGATAGACGAGAGCAGGGCGAGTCTCGTGGTCGATTTCATTGGCGCAAGCGATGGCGCGAATGGATTAATCGCCGCCTGCCAGTCTCGCGTGAAATCACGCTTAATCAAAAAAGCATTTTTATTTTCCCTACTCGAGCGGGTTTTGGTTTTCTCGGTTTTATAGTGCTGTTGTTGTTGGTCGCTATTAACTTTGAAAACAGTCCCGTCTACGCCTTAACGTTTTTATTATCCAGTTTATTTGTTGTTTCTATTCTGCATACCTTTAGCAATTTATCGGGTTTAAAACTTACTGCCGCGCATGCCGAGCCTGCGTTTGCCGGTCGTGATGCTATTTTTCATTTGGTCATTGCTAAAAACGGCGCGCGCCTTTATCAAGGTTTACAAATTTTTTGGCCGGGTAATTCTCCGGTATGGTGTGGGCTGACGGATAAACATGAAGAGTGGATAGCCTTACGTTATCGCACTGGCCCGCGTGGTTATTGCCGGCCGGGTCGATTAAAAGTGCAAACCAGTTTTCCATTAGGCTTGCTGCGCGCGTGGACATGGTTAGATCTTGATATGCACACGGTCGTTTTTCCCTATCCTGCTAAAGTGGGGTTTGTACCACCAACTTCTACTCAGCCACATGAGTCTGGTAATACCGAGCAAAGCGGCAGTGATGACTTTTATGGGCTTAGAGATTATGTTGCCGGTGATACGGTTAAATCGATTGCTTGGAAGCATTATGCAAAAACTGATAAGTTAAATACCAAGCAATTTATTGATCCGGTTGATCATCGTTTATGGTTGGTTTGGGATGATACGCAAGGTGATATCGAACATAGGTTATCGCAGCTTTGTTACTGGGCATTGGAAGCCGAGCGCGGCCATAGTGAGTATGGATTGCAATTGCCGGGTATGAGTATCGCGCCGTCACGTGATCAAGCGCATTTGGATAAAGTCTTACGCGCTTTGGCGGTTTACAATAAACAGCCATTAAAGGATTCGCAGCAAAGTAATACTGTTAGTTTTAGTGATGCTGATGCCGGTCGTGCCAAAGGGGCTAACGCTAAAACCCCTAGCAGCAATAAGGTTGCCGCATCGTGAGTACGGTAAACCAAATTCCTCGTAGCAGTATTATCTGGATGCTATTAGCGCAGTCTGGCGTAATGTTACCGCATATGCCGCGGTTAAGCTGGTGGATGGTAGCGATTTGGCTATTGTGCGCAGCGTGGCGATTGGCGATGTTTCGTGGTCAAGCCAGTTACCCCGGCACATTTATTCGTATCGTCTTAGTGATGTTAGGTTGTGTAGGTATTGCGGTCGAGTTTGGTCGCTTGGGCTCATTGGATATTGCAGTGGCTTTATTGATTTTGGCATTTTCATTAAAGCTTATCGAAGTCAAAGAACGGCGCGATATCTTTTTAGTGTTATACCTTGCTTACTTTATTGTTGCCTCATCGTTTTTGTTTTCGCAATCGATAATGTTGGCGCTATATCAGTTAGGCTGCGTGGTGTTAATAACGGCGGCACTAGTTGCCATGCAGCAAAGCCACGATAAACAATCGGCGCTATTAAGCTGGAAAATCGCTTTTAAAATGTTATTGCAAGCGGTGCCAATCATGTTGGTGTTTTTTATCGTGTTTCCGCGCTTTGGTCCATTGTGGTCAGTACCGAGTAGCAAGTCGTCGGGCAGTACGGGTATGAGTGATTCAATGTCGCCGGGTGATATTGCCGATTTATCTCGCTCATCAGAATTAGCTTTTAGAGCGATGTTTGAAGAGACTGTTCCCAGTAAAAGCCAACTCTATTGGCGCGCCACAACATTGTCGTTTTTTGATGGGCGACAATGGAATACCAAAGCCGAAGCCCTGCGCGATGATGATACTTTAGGCTGGCACTCGCAAAAGCTGATGCATAAGCCAGTTTTGAGTCAGCAAGCTAAGCCAATCCGTTATGAGATCACTATGGAGCCAACTCGGCAGCATTGGGTTTACGCCTTGCCGCTGGCTAGCGCGGATACGGCGACGAGTTATATTGCTAAGCAGTTAATTGTCACTAATGATTTATCACTGCGAGCCAAAACGCCGTATTACAACCGCTCGATCGTTAAACTTGAATCGCGGCTGGATTATATTGCCGAGCCAGAATTAGGCGCTTATCGCCGTTACCAAGAAACCCATTTACCGGCCGGTTTTAATCCGCGCGCGCGACAGGTTGCTGAAAATTGGTACCGGGATGCGGGTTCACCACAGGCCTATATGCAGCGTGTGCTACGGTACTTTACCGAGCAGCCGTTTTATTACACCTTGCAGCCGCCGGCCTTGGGTAAGCATAGTGTTGACGAGTTTCTCTTCGAATCCAAAAAAGGTTTTTGCGAACACTACGCCAGTACCTTTACGTTTTTAATGCGCGCAGTGGGTATTCCTACCCGTGTGGTTATCGGCTATCAAGGTGGTGAGGAAAACCCGTTTAACCGCTCCATTATTGTTCGCCAATTTGATGCCCATGCATGGACCGAAGTATGGTTAAAAGGCCGTGGCTGGGTGAGGGTCGATCCTACCGCAGCCGTCGCTCCCGAACGGATAGAGCAGGGGCTTGAAGCGGCCTTGTCAGATAGCGACGAGTTCTTATCCGATAATTTATTGTCGCCATTTAAATACCGCAATTTGCAATGGCTTAGCTGGGCTAGGTTGAGGCTGGATGCGGTGAACTACGCCTGGTACAAATGGGTTGTTAATTTTGATACTGACCGGCAGATGCAGGTTTTAAAGCGGCTGTTAGGTGATATTACGCCAGCGCGACTGGTGATTGCGGTCATGTTGGTGATGTGCTCGGTACTGGGCTTAGTCGCTTTAAGTTTATTGCGGCATAGGGTATCGGTTGAAGTAACGCCCGAGACCCGCTTGTACTGGCAGTTTTGTAAGCGGCTAGAGAAAGTAGGGGTGTATCCGGCCAATGGTGAAGCACCGGGTGATTTTGCCCGTCGTGTTACGACGCAATACCCGCATTTAGCGCCGCAAGTTAATGCGATTAGTAATCAGTACCAAGCGATTGTCTACGCCGGCAATAGCCATCCGCACGCAGTAAAACAGCTAAAAAGAGCGGTGAGCAAGTTTCGCCCCAAAAAGAATGGCAAGCACAAGCAGCGGCTTCCAGCCTCCGTGAGCTCAACATAGCGTCTATCTTGACGTTAACACTGAAGTTAATCCTAGGTTCGATACCTTTCCCAATGCCAGCCTCGATTTAAGCGTCAAATCTATAGCAATAGATTGGCCTAATTATCTGCTAAAATTGTCGTGTTTTAACTTGTGATCCTAACGACCTCGCTCTAGGATATAGCTTCGATTTTGCGCAGCGAAAAATGCGCTAATTCGCTGATTAAATTCACTGCATATTTTTAAAGAAAGTTTTCAAAAGAGCTTTTTTCAATTAAGGTTTTTCAATGAAGTTGTTCCAAGGTATCCGCACACCGTGTATCGGTGTTTGTTCAACCGGCATTGGCGACTCGGTATGTCGCGGCTGCAAGCGGTTTGATCATGAGGTGATTCAATGGAATGCTTATTCGCATCAGCAAAAATTTGCAATTGATACACGCTTGGCTTCCTTGTTAAGTAGCGTTGTGGCTTGGCGCTTAGCAGTATTTGATACTGATAGGTTAGAGCGGCAACTACAATTGCAGCAAATTCACTATGAAAAAAGTCGCGATGCCTACTGTTGGTTATTTGAATTACTGCGTGCCGGGGCGAGCCAAATTGATGATCCGCAAGACTATGGTTTTAGCAAATTAGCTATGTTTGAAAATCACTCGCTTAATGATATTCGCCGCGATATTGATGCCGAATATTATGCACTCTCTATTGCCCATTACGAACGCTATATTGTTGCGAATCGCAAACGGGCTAACTGTATTTCTGTCGAGACTTAAATTGAATTCTTTAACTAGTACAGAAGCGATGACTGACGCTACTAGCGCTAACACAGCGAAACCTTTATCGACCCAAGTTGATATCTCTGCAGTGCTGGATTTTCTGCACTGCGAAACCCCCGATAGCTGGGTGCAGTCGGCCTTATCCAATCAGGCGATTATGTTGGTTGATCATGCAAACTGTGAAAAAAAGGCCGCGTCTACTGCGCTGAATTTACTGTACCGCTATATTGATCGTCCGGAATTATTAGATAAGTTATCAAGGCTTGCTAGAGAAGAGCTTCGCCACTTTGAGCAAGTGTTAGAGATTATGCGCAAGCGTGATGTTGAGTACACTCATGTTAGTCCATCGCGATATGCGGCCGGAATGCGAACCGATTGTGCTACTCACGAGCCAGCCAAGCTGGTTGATACGCTGATTGTTGGCGCGTATATCGAAGCGCGATCGTGCGAGCGTTTTGCTAAGATCGCGCCGCTATTAGATGCAGAGCTAAGCAAGTTTTATCTATCCTTACTGCGTTCCGAAGCCAGACATTTTGAGGATTATTTGCAGCTCGCGCAAAGCTACGCAGAGCAGGATATAGCTAATCGCATACAATTTTTTGGTGAAATAGAAGCACGACTGGTACAACAGCCCGATACCGAATTTCGTTTTCATAGTGGGCCGCCAACAATTGATTAAATAAAATAAGCTGTCACCGTCAAGAGTATAAGCTTTCAATTATGACTAACAATAAAATAATTAATTCTAGCAACGCCGCGTCTATCAATACGCCTAAATCGGCATCCTCAAAAACTGTATCCAAGACCACTAAAAAAACCTACTGCCGTTTTTGTCTTAGTTGCTGTGCGATGGATATTGATCTTGAAGATGGCAAGCCAGTGGCTTTGCGTGGTGATGTTAATAATCCTTTATCCGGCGGCTATACCTGTTTGCGTGGTCGCGAACTGATTAATATGCAGCAGCATCCCGAGCGAATTAAAACCGCTTTAAAACGGGTGAATGATCAGTTTGTCGAAATTAGTATGTCGCAAGCACTGGATGAAATCGCCGAGAAAACCCGCGCCTTAATTAATAGCCATGGTGGCCGTTCCATTGCAACGTATAACGGCAGCTGGGCATGGTCAAACTTACCAACCTTACCGTTATCTAAATCCTTCCATAAAGCGATAGCATCACCTTCAGTGTTTTCACCAATGACCTTAGACCAACCGGCTAAGGCATTTATGCTTTGTCGTTTTGGTTTATGGGCTGGTGGTATTCATTCGTTTAAGGATGCCGATGTGGCGATGTTTATTGGTAATAACGCTTTGTTATCTCAATACGCGCCAGCCGGTGGCTTGCCGCCCTATAACCCAGTGCGTCGACTGCAAGACGCATTAAATAAAGGCTTTCAGTTAATTGTTATTGATCCGCGTAAAACGGAAGTAGCGAGGCGGGCAACACTGCATTTACAAGTTCGCCCCGGTGAAGATACCACCTTATTGGCCGGTATTATTCGTATCATTATTGACGAAGCGCTTTACGATCAAGCGTTCTGCGATGAATTTATCGATGATCTCACGGGTTTGCGCGCACAGCTTGAGCGTTTTGATTTGGCTTATGTTGCCAAGCGGGCAGATGTTCCGGCAAATGATATTGTTCAAGCGGCACGATTATTTGCCGCCGGTCCAAAAGGTGCGGCATCGACCGGCACCGGGCCTGAGATGTCACCACGCGGCTCCTTAACCGAGCATATGGTGATGACCATCAATGCATT
>CAJQQO010000210.1 GCA_905480475.1 uncultured Pseudomonadales bacterium
CAATCGAATTTACCGCAAACGCAATACGCTCATTAGTCCCTACGTCACCCGCCAACTTAGTAGGATCAGCACTGGCCTTACCAGAAACTAATTCCTTATATAAACGTAGCGCTTCTTTACATGAACCAATAGCTGGCGTACAAACCGTACGAGCAAATACTTGGCCCCAAGGAAGACGGTAAACCGGCGCACTATTTACCGCGTAACCGGGATTAGTTAAGTTAAAACCGTCCATTTGCTTATGAGTGCGGTGGTCGGGAACAAACACGTCATTAACAACAATATCGTTACTGCCGGTACCTTCAAGTCCCATAACATGCCAGGTATCAACAATTTCATAATCGGATTTAGGAATTAAAAAGGTTCGATAACCTTCACCGGGGATAATTCCACCTAGCAATACCCAAGTACAATGACCCGAGCCACTAGACCAACCCCAACGACCACTAAATTTAAAACCGCCTTCAACCACTTCTACCTTACCCATAGGGGCATAAGACGAGCTAATACGGGTGTGAATATTTTCACCCCAAACATCTTTTTGCGCTTGATCATCCATCAAGGCTAATTGAAAAGCGTGAACCGAAACAATACCCATTGCCCAAGAGCTAGACATACAGCCTTCGGCAAGCGCCATACTCATTTTGACAAAATGTTGTGGATCGAGCTCATAACCGCCATAACGCTTTGGCTGCATGGCTAAAAAGAAACCGATATCCTGTAGCTCTTGTGCAGTTTCAGCTGGCACCTGACGATTAGCCTTAGTAGCGGCCGCTCGCTCGCGCAAGCGAGGTTGCATATCGACAATAGCTTGCAACATCTTCGCGGCAATCGCGTCTTTCTCGTCTTGCTCTGATTGGTTATATGCAGCTTGTGCGCTCATTTAATTTGCCTCATAAAAATAATGGGTTGCTGTTTATTGACTATCTGAACATCGCTTTTATAGGCGAGATCAAATCAAGCTAGAATCTACTTTAAACTCATACTTTGCACCATAATTTAGCCTTTATAAATCATTAACTTAGCGGCCAAAGTCGATACACTGATTCAGGAGATAATAAACTATTATATCGATGGTCTTAGGATAAACAATACGCCGAAAAGGTCATTTACGATCACTTATGAACGGTAAAACAGACAAAATTGCCTGTTATGCCTAATTGCGGCGAAACAAACTAAAACGTATCGGGTAGTGTAAGCGCCGGTTCTGCAAGCGCCGATAGCGTTTCCTTTAATTCCAACACATGCTCAGACCAATAGCGCACGGTATTAAACCACGGAAAGCTGGCAGGAAATGCCGGATCATCCCAACGCCGCGCCAACCAAGCGCTGTAGTTAAGCACACGCAATGCCCGTAGCGGTTCAATCAATCGCAGCTCGGCAGTATTAAACGGAAAGAACTGCTCGTAGCCTTCGATAATTTCACCAAGCTGCAACTGCTTATTGGCTTTATCACCCGACAATAACATCCATAAATCCTGAATAGCGGGCCCGCTCATCGCATCATCAAAATCGACAAAGTGTGGTCGATCATCCCGCCAGAGAACGTTACCGGGGTGGCAATCACCGTGCAAACTAATCGCGGTAAATTTATCGGACTCAGGATTGTTTTTCTCAATCGCTGCTAGCACCTGCTTGGTAATGGATTCATAAGCCGGCCGCAACTCATTAGGAATAAAATTATTATTCAGCAAATACTCGACACTATCATAAGCAAACGCCTGCACGCGTAAATGAATACGATGCTTAAAAGTAAAGCTGGCACCTACTGCATGAATGCGACCGATAAACTGTCCAAGCTGATTAAGATGCTCAAGATTATCTAACTCCGGCGCCCTACCGCCTTGGCGTGGATAAATAGCAAAATGAAAACCGTTAAACTGATCAAGCGTGGGATGATCGCTGTCGTTAATCGCAAGCGGCGGGACAACCGGAATATCCAAATCATATAAACGCTGGGTAAAACTATGTTCTTCAAGAACCTGCTCAATAGACCAACGCTCGGGCCGATAAAACTTCACAATAACCGGCTCGGCCTCTTCAATACCCACTTGATAGACACGGTTTTCATAACTGTTTAACGCAAGAATACGCGCATCGGAATATTGACCGGTAGACTCCACCGCATCAATCACCACATCGGGTGTTAAGCACTGATAAGGATGCGCCTCAATTGAGACTGTGCCGGATTTATCCGGGATGGAATTGTCTGTGAAATCAGAACTGGCGGCAGCGTTATCACTTAACGGCTGCTTATGATCTGTATTGTCGGCGATATCGACCAAACCGGGCTCTTCAGACGGAGCGATACGATTGCCACGATTATCATCGTCGTCTTCATCCATATCATCGTATTCATCATCATTCATCGCGCTATTTATTCCCTATTGATCTCGGCTCGATTATCTATTCTGAACTACCAAAGCTATTACCACCATCAACACTAACACGATGACCAAGCCGCGCCTGTTCCAATAGACGACAAACCTGATCAGCCCCTTGCAAAATTCTGGGTGCATGCCTTACTAATACATCGGGCTTAACAAAATAAAGTTGCTGCTGTTTAACCGCATCAATCATTGGCCAGCGCAGCCAATCATCCAACCAACTTGGTCGCTTACCATCCGAACCGCTGGCAATTATCACTTGTGGATTCATTGCAATCACCGACTCAATACTGACTCTTGGGGCAATCTCTTTTGCCTGCGCAAAGACATTGCGGCCGCCGCATAAGTCAATCACTGCGCTTACCACATGATTGCCGTTTAAGCTTTGCATAGGCTCATGCCAAACTTGATAAAATACCGGCACCTCTGCTTTAGTACTATAAGTAGTTTGCAGACGCTTAAGCTCGCTACGATAACTCGCCGATGCCATTTGCGCTTGTTGATTAAGACCGGTTAGCTTGCCCAACTTTTGCAATAGCACATCCACATCTTGCAAGGTTTGCGGTTCGGAAACAAAAACCTTTAGACCCAATGCGCGCAGCTTATCAACAACATCTCTACCAAAACCGCTATGCCAGATCAGCACCAGATCCGGCGCCATACGAACAATCATTTCGTAATTAACGGTGTTATGCGAGCCAACGCGGCGAATCAGCTTAGCTTGCTCAGGGTAATCTGAGTATTCCGATACACCAATAAGATAATCACCCGCACCAATTTCAAATAAGCTTTCAACCAAATTAGGTCCTAGTGCAATCACGCGCTTCGCCGGTTTTATAAGCGTAAGTGTTTTGCCATCGTCACCCTTAACAGTTATTATTTCTGCCTGAAGTATTATTGGGCTTAGACTCAACAACAGCACCAGCGCCATTGAGCATCTTAAGAAAAAACTCTTTGACCATACGCAGATAGATTTTAGATAAACAAACATCAAAAAAACATTCTCCTATTGGCGCTTCTTAAGCGTTAGCGTAATACAAACGGTCTGCCAGTCTTAGGATGCTGAATAATATCGACCTCAATATCGTAAACTTGTTCAATCATCGCTTGGTTAACGACTTTATCAACCGTATCAAAGGCGATTAATTCACCGGTTTTTAACAAGGCAATTTTATCGGCATAGGCTGCTGCCAAATTTAAATCATGTAAGACTACAACAACGGTAAGCCCTTTTTGGGCCAAGGATTGCAGCAACTCCATTAATAAGGATTGGTGAGGCATATCTAAAGCAGCAAGTGGCTCGTCTAACAGCAATACACTATTGTCATAGACATCCAATTGCTCATTGCAAACAAGCTGGCTAATAACCCGTGCAATTTGCGCCCGCTGTTTTTCACCGCCGGATAAAGACACATAAGTTCTGTCGGCCAAATTATCAATATGCAATAGCTGCATTAGTCTATTGGCAATCGCAGTATCCACTAGCCGACCGGTATCATGCGGATAACGGCCAAGCGCAATAACTTCCTTGAGCAAAAACGGAAAGTTTAACGTCGACTGCTGGGGTAATACCGCCAGCTGTCGCGCGCGCTGCTTAACCGATAGCTGTTGAACATCGATGCCGTTAAGCAAGACTTTACCCTCACGTAATTTAATCGCTGCACTGGCGCAGTTTAAAAGACTGGTCTTACCCGCCCCATTTGGGCCAAGCAAGGCAATCAACTGAGCTGCGGGTAAATCAAGGCTAATATTATTTAACAGCTTGGCATGGCCGCGTATCAAGGATACTGCATCAATCGTCATTCGAGCAGGCGCGCTATTGAAATCGCTATGTGTAGAAGTCTGTTTCTGCGTATGGCTATTCATTACTTTTCACACTAAACCATAGCCGCGTCGATGTCGTAACAAGACAATAAACAATGGCGCGCCCAAGATTGCAGTTATTACGCCGACCGGTAACTCGGCCGGAGAGACTACGACTCTAGCTAATATATCGGCAGCTACCAAAAGCAAACCACCGGCCAAAGCCGAACACGGTAATAAACGCGCATGCCCCGGACCAATTAACATCCGTAACATATGCGGTACAACCAAGCCAACAAAACCAATCACACCGGCTAAAGCAACCGACGATGCAACGGCAATCGCTACCAATACAATCAGTATCCATTTAACCCGCTGTACATCGACACCCAAATGTCGCGCTTCGGATTCACCTAATAACATCGCATCTAACTGCCGCCAAAAACCTAATAGCAATAACATGGCGGGGAAAATCACTAGCAATGCTAACTTAACACGCAAGCCATTGGCTGCATCTAGGCCACCCATATTCCACAAACTAATGCGCCGTAACATTTCATCGTCGGATATATAAGCCAGCATACTATTACTCGCACCCGCTAAAGCAGTAATAGCGATACCGACTAATAACATCGTCGCCACAGATGTTCCGTTAGAAGAATAATCGTTATAAGACAACTTATTGGAAAAAATCCCCGAGCCGGTAGATAGGCTATAAACTAATAACACCGCAAGTAGACCACCAATAAAAGCGCCAAGCACTAGCATTGATAAACCACCGAACTGTTCAACCGAAGCGCCAAGCATTACCACGGCAATACTTGCCCCCAGCGATGCACCGCTGGTCACACCAATAATAGAAGGGTCAGCCAAAGGATTGCGAAATAAACCTTGCATCGCAGCGCCGGATATCGCTAATGCCGCACCAATCAACCACGCCAATAAGGTTCTAGGTAATCGAATATCGGCAATAATAATCGACAAGCTAGTTAGCTCGGTTTGTGAAGGTGTAGAACCCACCGGCACTTGATTGCTAAATATATAAGGCAGTAGCTCAAAAAATTGTTCGGCGCTAATAAACACTGGGCCAACCGCCAAACCTAATAATAAAATTAGTGGCGTCAAAGCGATTAAAACAACCGGAACCAGTTTAGACATAAA
>CAJQQO010000211.1 GCA_905480475.1 uncultured Pseudomonadales bacterium
TCCGTTTTCAGCAGCGGCCGACCCATTGCGAGCACTAGCACGCTATGTTGTTGAAAGACCACGGTAATTTTCTAACCCTGTAATCTGTATTGCCCGCATTAAGCATGACTAATCTCCGTCATCGACTTGAGTTGCCCCATAATAAGGCCCAATAATTGGCAAAGGCTCTAGCCGCCAGCAAACCGTTGCTGGATCACAGTATTCAATCCATTTATTGCCAAAATCGCACGGCTATTTGACGGGTAAAATAGAGGGTTCTGGGGTAACATTTGCGCAATCGATCGATTCTATCGATGAGCTAGTCAGGTAAAAACGTAAAAGCTCACGTTTGCCGCGTTAAACCTCTTGGTCTGGCTAAGCCTATTACTGATAATCAGACTAATTTAGCGTATCCGATCATAGGCAGGCTACCACGGATAAATATAAACCCCCGACTGGATTTCTATGAATTCATAGAATAATTTAGCATTCAAAAAATTCAAAACGATGCAGTTTGAGTTTATCAATCTATCAAAAGTAACGAGCAAAGTAAGTATTCAATGACAACGCCACGCCAGTACGATTGCTTTCCCGAACAGCGCCCAAATACGCCGCTGCTCGATCAAGCGCCCCTACCTGCGGCATTACGCCAATTAGATGAAGATCAATTACCACAACTCGCCGATGAATTACGCGAGCACTTACTCTATTGCGTCGGTCAATCTGGCGGTCACTTTGGTGCCGGCCTCGGCGTCGTTGAATTAACTGTCGCCTTACACTACTTGCTGAATACTCCGCGCGATAAATTAGTTTGGGACGTGGGTCACCAAACTTATCCGCATAAAATTTTAACCGGTCGTCGTGATGACATGCATAGCATGCGACTAGCAAATGGTTTGTCCGGCTTTCCAAAACGCAAAGAAAGTGAATACGATACTTTTGGGGTTGGCCATTCCAGCACCAGCATTAGTGCTGCGTTGGGTATGGCGCTGGCGCATCAAAATGAAGAGCTGCCGCGACAAACTGTTGCCGTGATTGGCGATGGTGCAATGACAGCCGGTATGGCATTTGAAGCGCTTAATCATGCTGCCGATACCAAAGCCGATATGTTAGTTATTCTCAATGACAATATGATGTCGATCTCCAAAAACACCGGCGGACTGGCCACTTACTTTGCCAAAATTTGGGCGAGTAAAACCTATATGCAACTGCGCGAAAACAGCAAAAAAGTATTATCAAAAATACCTCCAGCATGGGAACTAGCGCGCCGTACCGAAGAACATATGAAAGGTATGGTCGCTCCCGGAACTTTATTTGAAGAATTAGGTTTTAATTATATTGGTCCGATTGACGGTCACGATTTATCGTCACTGGTGCCTACGCTGCGCAATATGTTGCTGATGAAAGGCCCCAGGCTGTTACATATCACAACCACTAAAGGTAAAGGTTTTGCGCCAGCCGAAGCCGATCCAGTCGGTTATCACGCGGTAAATAAAATTGAAAAGCCCTCACCCGATGAACCGGTACTTGCCAAGCTCGAGACTGATCAAGCAGCCAAAGAAAATAATCAGCCCAGCCCGCAAGCTATTCAAACCCGACGCAAACCCAAGTATCAAGATGTGTTTGGCCAATGGCTTTGCGATATAGCCGAACGCGATAATGATTTAATTGCCATTACCCCGGCCATGTGTGAAGGCTCGGGCATGGTCGATTTTGCCGAAAGATTTCCCGACCGCTATCACGATGTTGCAATTGCCGAGCAACACGCAGTCACATTAGCTGGCGGTTTAGCGGCCGAAGGCAAAAAACCGGTTGTCGCTATCTACTCAACCTTTTTGCAACGTGCCTACGACCAGCTGGTGCACGATGTTGCGCTACAAAATCTGGATGTCACCTTTGGCATTGATCGCGCAGGCTTAGTCGGTGAAGACGGCCCCACGCATGCAGGCAGTTTTGATTTATCGTTTTTGCGCTGCATACCAAATATGTTAGTAATGGCGCCGTCGGATGAAAATGAAACCCGGCAACTGCTTTATACCGGTTATCAATTTAACGGCCCCGCAGCAATACGCTATCCACGTGGCACCGGCCCAGGCAGTGTTATTCAGGAAACCATGACCGCTTTACCTATTGGCCGAGGCGTAGTGAAACGCCAAGGTCGCAGCGCTGCGATTTTAAATTTTGGCACTTTATTACCCGCTGCAATGGCCGCCGCAGAGAAACTTAATCTAAGCGTTGCCGATATGCGTTTTGTAAAACCCATAGACGAAGCCTTAATCGAATCCTTGGCGGCAGAACACGACTTAATTGTGACTTTAGAAGAAAACGCGGTACAAGGTGGCGCAGGTAGCGCAGTAAGTGAATACCTTAATCAAAGTGGCTGCGTAGTATCGGTATTACAACTGGGCTTACCCGATGAGTTTGTTGATCACGGCAAGCATAACGAGCTATTGGCGCAATGCGGCTTGGATCAACAAGGTATTGAAAATTCGATTAGCCAAAGACTTAACAACTTATTTGCTAAAGATAGCGCAAAGCTAGTCAATGAAACCCTTAGCTAAAATTTATTATTAGAAAGATCGTAGTGCAGAATAGTAGGCTGTTTTTAAAAGCCGCTTGCTTGAATAACGATAATGTTACACACACTAGCCATCTTAAAGAAACTAAAGATAACTGTTAGATTTTTTTAATTTTAATCTTCAGTCAATAAATGGCCGAGCTTACCGGCTTTGGTAGCAAGGTATTTTTCATTGTGCGATGTACGACCGGTTGAGATGCCAATGCGCTCAATCACTTCAAACCCCATCTCATTTAACGCCGCAACCTTTTTAGGATTATTGGTCATCAATCTAAGCTGACTCACGCCTAGATGTTGAAACATGGCCGAGCAAATTGAATAATCGCGCAAATCCGCGTCAAAACCCAAATGCTCATTGGCTTCAACCGTATCAGCTCCAGCGTCCTGCAATTTGTAGGCTTTAACCTTATTCAGTAAACCGATACCCCGGCCTTCTTGCTTTAAGTACAGCAATACGCCACGGCCTTCTTTGGCAATGGCCTCAAGGCCAAATTGCAACTGAGCGCCACAATCACAGCGCAGGCTAAACAAGGCATCACCCGTCAAGCACTCGGAATGAACCCGAACCAATATTGGAGCATCTAGCGACAGATCACCCATGGCAAGCGCAATATGCTCTTTACCCGTTGCTTCATCTCGAAAGCCATACATCTCAAACTCTCCCCACCGGGTAGGAAGTTTGCAAGATTCAACAAATTTAACAGACAATATACCGCTCCCGCGCACTGCGGATAAAAATTAAGGGCGGCGATTCTACCATGACGGTAGCAATAATCGACTAGCGAAAAGAACTCAATACTGCCGCTATCGAGCCTTTGCGCTAACTTGCCGCAAATAGCCTATATAATTTACCAACGCCGCATGACTCAACACTAAATTTCCCTTTTGAATCAAAGCTATAAGCACTATAAAGCGGCTAAATAATCCGCTCGATTGACAAGCTTGTAACACTTTATTGCAACTACTAAGGCCCAGCTGGCTTACAATCCACAATCAAGAAATATAAGGCCTGCTTAGCAAATACTCTGTAACCTAGACTCTAGCCACAGACCCAGGCCCTGTTAAAAACAATAAGCAATCCGACCCGTTCTCTACCACGTAATTACTGACACTTATTCTGGATAACAGCTACTCGCACAAAAATAGCTACGAGATCATTCCATGACACTACCTCCGACATCAACTCCACCGTCTACCCCTGCAACATCAGAGGGCGCAACGACCGAGACGTCAGCAGCGTCAACCTCCCCGCCATCACTCTTTAGTCGTCTACGCCTGCCCATATTATTTGTTATTTTGATCGGCTTATATTATTACGCCCGCAGCAGCGGCATTTTAGACCGAGCTAATCCCGATCAGATTCGGGATATTGTTCAACAATGGGGCGCTTATGGCGCAGTTTTGTTTATCGTTTTGTTTACCGTTGGCCAATTGCTCTACGTACCGGGAATATTTTTTGTTATCGCCGCCGGGATTATTTATGGCGGTACCCTAGGATTTATTATTGGTTTTATCGGCGCAATAACCGCCATTACCGTTTCATTTTTTGCTGTTCGGCTTATTGGTGGCTCACCATTAGGCAGCGCTAAAAAACCCTTTATTGCCAAAATGCTGCAAGGTTTGCACGACCGCCCTATTCGCAACATCGCAATTATGCGCCTAGTCGTATCAACCGCACCTTGGCTTAACTATATTCTCGCACTGTCATCGGTGAAGTATCGACAATATATTATTGGTTCAGTACTCGGTATGACCCTACCGATTGCTACGACCATTTATTTTACCGATTGGCTGGTTATACGCATGTTTTAAGCTGACCTGTATAAGCCTTTTATTCAAGCACTGCCGCAGCCATTTAATGCCACAAGCGCATAAATTATTAGCTCAATAAATATAAATTGTTAAATAACGCTAGCCAGCCTTAAACTCAGTCGCTACAATCCTCAAACATCCTTAGGGGTGGCTCTATTGCTTTTGATATCAGTTAACACTGAACCAAAAAGTCAATGGAGCCTGAGATGCTATGGTTTAACTCGCTACTAATACTTGCATTAGTATAAATAGATGTAGCGTGTTGTCACCGGCGAACCCTTGAACCTGATCCGGTTAGTACCGGCGTAGGAATAGGAATTTTTATTGGCTGCCTGTTATACCGATTGCCTAGCATTCAAAGCTTTTTTAAATTGTTTTAAAAGATCGCTTTATTAACAACAGCTCGTCAAACCTTGCCCTCGTTCGTCTACCGGGTTTTCATTATTTTTATGGAGACTCGATGATGCTTAACGCAACATTAAACAAACAAACCCAAGCTCAATCCCGCAAGCGATCTTATAGCCTCACTTCACTTGGCAAGTTCGCCGCACTTGGCAGCGTATTACTTGCCGCTATTTCAATGTCACCAGCAATATTGGCCGAGCAAGAAAAAAATCTATCCGGTTATTCAATCGACAATAAAAAAACAATTGAAGAAGTGATTGTGCTGGCAGATTTTCGCAAAACCAAACTGCTGGATTTAGCTAATAGCATTAGTGTTCTAAATGCAGAAACCATCAAGGACAGCGGCGTACAGCATCTTGATCAACTCTTGGTACGCGCACCCAATGTTAATTTTTCCAGCGGCGCATCGCGCGGTCGCTTTTTGCAAATACGCGGCATTGGCGAGCGTAGCCAGTTTGTTGACCCTATCAACCCTTCGGTTGGACTTGTTATTGATGGCATTGATTTTACCGGCCTAGGTCTAGCTGCCAGCACCTTGGATATTGAGCAAATAGAAATACTCCGCGGCCCACAAGGCACGCTTTATGGCGCGAATGCGCTAGCAGGTTTAATTAACCTTAGTAGCTTTATGCCTACGCTGGACAACTCCGGCAGTCTTAGCCTGCAACTCAGCGAAGACTTTGAGCATAACGTCGATTCCATTTTTTCTAACACTAATAGCGATGGACTCGGCTTTAGAGTGGCAGCGCGATTTAACCAGCAAGAAGGTGATTACCGCAATACTTTTACTAATAGAAATAACACTAATAATATTGATGAGAAAATCTTCAAAGGCACTTTATATGCCGAACCCAACGAAGAGCTTAGTTTAAAACTGAGCGGTGTCTTTCTTGATATTGATAATGGCTACGACGCGTTTTCATTAAAAAATAATCGCCGCACCAGCTCCGACCAAGCAGGTCAGGACGCGCAAGAATCAATAGCCGGTGCAGTTACCGTTTATTGGCAAGGACATAAAAGTTTTGATTTGGAAACCGTACTAAGCGGCGCTACCACTAAAACAAAATATAACTTTGATGAGGACTGGAGTTTTATTGGCGAATTCGTAGAGTCTGCCTTTCCTTACAGCTCGGCCGATAGTTACTCACGCGATAGAGACAATAGCAGTGTTGATATACGGTTTATTTCAAAACCGGAACAAAAAATTCTAAATAGTAGTAGCAGCTGGGTGTTTGGCCTCTATCAACGATTTGATTTGGAAACGCTTGGCCGACTGCGCTTTGACGATCTCGCTATTGAAGTCGATAGCGCTTTTGGCAATCGATTTCAAACCCGCAACCACGCAGCTTACGGCCAACTAACAACAACATTAAGCGAGCACTGGACACTTAACACTGGTTTGCGTTTTGAAAAACGCATTGCCAGCTATAGCGATACAGAAAACATCTCACGAAGAACCGACGAAAATCTTATTGGTGGTCGCGTGGCGCTAGAATACCGCACTGATAAGGGCAACCTATTCTACGGATTAGTATCGCGCGGTTACAAAGCCGATGGTGTTAACGGACAAATCATTTCAGCGGCCAGCAGCAATGCCGATATTCCGGACAGTACATTTTTATTTGATACCGAAACATTATTAAATTACGAGATCGGTAGCAAGAGCAATTTGCTTGACAATGCACTACAGATTCAAGTCGCCGCTTTTTACCAAGACCGCAAAAATGCACAGACCAAGCAGTCGATTTTTAATCCGGACGACTTTTCTTTTGATGATTACCTCAGCAATGCGCAAGCCAATGGCATGGGTATAGAGCTAGAAGCCAACTACTATATCAATGATCAATTTAAGCTTTACACCAGCATTGGCTATCTCGACGTCGAATTTGAAGACTTTGTTACCATCTCACATGTTGATGCGCGAGATGATTTTGGCCAAGTAGCGAATGAAGTACTACTGGATCCAGTTAATCTCGACGGTAGAGATATTGCCCATGCACCTAATTATCAATTTTTCTTTGGCGGCGAATATAAATTTACTGACCATTGGTCAATAGCGTTGGATATTGAAGGCAAAGACGCTTTTTTCTTTTCTAATAGCCACAATCAAAAATCGGATAGCTATGAAGCGATTCATGCGCGCATCACCTATAGCAATGATAATTTTGAGTTGATGTTCTGGGGTCGCAACCTAAGTGATGAAGATGTAGAAGTGCGCGGCTTTTACTTTAGCAATCAGTTTGGCAACAACCCCAGTAACGGCTATGCGCCAGAAACCTATACCCAGTTAGGTGAACCGCGTATATTAGGCGCCACTGCAACTTTACGTTGGTAAGATTTGGAAATGGTGTTAGAAATAGCAGCTAGAACTATCAGGAGCTTATTATGAATATCACGGCCGAACTCAGTCTGTACCCATTAAGCGGTGATTACGTGCCAAGCATTCAAGCGTATATTGCCGACCTCAATGCCACCGACGGTATTGAGGTGCGTACGCATGCCTTAAGCACAGAAATTTATGGCGAGTATTCTGTGGTAATGAAAGCGATACAAACCGCCACCGAAAAAGTGTTTAGCGCCGATCCTTCAGCGGTATTAGTGGCTAAGTATCTTAATCGCGATCGACGGGATAGCTATTGATTTATCCTACAAATAACTTGATGGCTAATAAGTAGATAAAAAAATGTTAGTTAATATTTGGAGCGAGCTCAGTCAGTACTCGATTCCCGAGATTATTGCGGTCATAGCGTCGCTAAGTTATACACTGCTAGCAGCGCGGGAAAACCGCGCCTGCTGGCCTGCGGCATTTATTGGCTCGCTAATTTATATTGTCGTTTTTTGGCAATACAAATTGTATATGGATTCGGCGCTTAATATTTATTATGCCGCAATGGCAGTGGTTGGTTGGTTTAGCTGGCAAGCCAGTCGTGAAATAGGCATCGCGACAATTTCCTCTCCAATAGTTCCTTCTCCAATAGTTCAATGGCAGGCAAAACAGCATATCCAATGGATAACCCTAGTGCTAATACTCAGTGTTATCTCTGGCTACTATTT
>CAJQQO010000212.1 GCA_905480475.1 uncultured Pseudomonadales bacterium
GCTTCTTGCGTAAAGACTTCAAGGCCGATCGTGACGTCCATATCAGGGGCGATTCCCCACGCGAATCCGGGGCGGCGACTTAAGCGCGCGCTGGCACGTGGTTTTAAAATGGTTGTGATCGATCCACGTAGAACAGAAACCGCGCGACAAGCCGAGCTACATATTCAACATAAACCCGGTACTGACCCGGCAGTTTTATCTGGCATTATTCGAGAAATCTTTGAACAAAAACTTTGTGACGAAAACTTTCTTAACAATAATGTTGATGGTGTTAAAGAACTGCGCGCAGCGGTAGAACGATTCAACCCACAATATGTTGCAAGGGTCGCCGATATACCTGCAGAGCAAATTATTCAAGCCGCGACAATTTTTGCAGAAAAAAATACTGATGGCAGCTTTAAAAAAGGTGCGTGTACAGCAGGTACTGGCGCGAATATGTCGGGCTGGAGCAATATAAACGAGTACTTGGTGTTATGTATTAACACATTATGCGGACGCTATCGCCAACCGGGTGACAAAGTGATTAACCCCGGCGTATTAACTGTTAAACGCGATTATAAAGCGCAGGCGGCCCCTCCCTACCCCATTGATGGTTACGGCGCAGAAATGCGTATACGCGGTTTTTCACCGGCGGTGTGCGGTTTGCCTGCATCAATAATGGCCGATGAAATGTTACTTGAGGGCGAAGGACAAATTAAAGCCTTGATTACCATTGGCGGCAATCCGATGAACGTATTTCCCGATCAGGATAAAACCTTTGCTGCATTGAGTAACCTTGAGTTAAACGTCGTTGTTGAACCCAGACAAACCGGTACCACCGATGTGGCGGATTACGTTTTAGCATCCAAACTGCCATTGGAAACTGCAGGCACAACCTTATCCACTGAAAATCTAACCGTGCTTTCACCGGCGCTAGGATATACCGAGCAATATGGTCAGTACGTCCCGGCGGTTGTTGACCCACCGGCCGGTTCCGATTTATTAGAAGACTGGGAAATATTTTACGGCTTGGCCCAAGCAATGAATTTATCACTCACCGTTCAAGCTGGTGTATTTCCCATCGTTGGCGCCAACCGACCCAAAACAAAAATGGATATGGAAGTAAAACCCAGTTCAGAACAAGTAATGGATATGCTATGTCGCGATTCAACAATCCCCTTAGATCAACTAAGAAATAATCCTGAGCAAGTGATGTTTACTGAAACCAGCGCTACAGTACTTGCTAAAGATACCGACTGCTCCGCTCGTCTAAATATTGGCAGCACGGATATGCTTTGCGAATTAATCGAGTTTGGCGATGGCGAAAAGTATTTAGAGAAGGATTTTAACTACAGCTTAATTAGTCGCCGAACAGCGAATACCTTTAATTCAGTCGGCACTGATATTGAAGCACTACAAGCAAGATATGGCGGCAACCCGGCTTTTATTCATCCCGAAGATATGAAAGTCGAGAGTATCAAACAGGGTGATCTTGTTAGTGTGCAATCCAAATACGGAGAAGTACACGCTTACGCCTGCGCAGAGAAAACCTTACGACGTGGCTTGGTTGCATTAACTCATGGCTGGGGCAAAAACCCTGGCCAATCTACCGACCTTAAAAAAGACGGCGCCAATATAGGCAAGCTAATTAGCGTAGAAGAAAATTACGCGCGCTACTCTGGCATTCCATTAATGAGTGGCATTCCAATTAAATTGCGCCGCGCATAAAGTATTGGTCAATGGCCGGTATTTTTTACCTGCTGATCAACTAGTTTATAAACTGGCGATTGCTTCATTGGCGCGATCGACCTCATTCGGATCAATGGATGTAGGAATAAGCACAAGCTCATCCATTCCCGTATCGGCAAAAGCTTTCAAGCGATCTTTTAAATCTTTTACCGAACCTCTAAAGCCCGCATGTTTTGCCATGGCATCACGCGAGCCGGGATCTAACCAATTAAAGTAACGTGTTAGATGGGTCTGCATTTGTTGATCGGCATTGTCACCTAAGGCAAACCAAAACGCCGAATTAAATTGCGGTGTTGTTTTTTGCCCAGCTTGTAACCACGCCGTATTTGCCAGCTGCATAGACTGTTCGGCATCGGCAGCCTGGGCGCTAACACTCATACCACTAATGCCATCAGCCCAATTTGCAGCACTGGCCAAACCTTTAGGCCCCATCACTCCCGCTAGTATTGGCGGGCCGTTTTTTTGCACCGGCAAAGGCTCTACTAGCCGTAAAGCATCGTCAACCACTTGTTCTCCGCGCCAAATTTTTCGCATGGTATCAACATGCGAAGCCATTACCGAAATTCGTTTTTGCGATAAATTCGTACCGGTTGCCAAGTAATCTTCGTCACGACCACCCGTACCTACTCCAACCACTAGCCTCCCCTCACTTAGCACATCAACAGTGGCGAGTTGTTTCGCCGTCAATACCGGGTTATGCATCGGCAGAATTATCACCGTTGTCACTAACTTCACGCGCTCAGTCAAAACCGCGCAGGCGCCAAGCGTAGTCATTAACTCGGGACTGGGGAAAAATATTCTTTCGCCAAGCGCCAAGCAACTATAAGGACCTTGATCAACTTTTTGCGCCCATTGCATTAAAATATCTCGTGTCCAGCCCGGCTCGGTAACGGGTAGTGTCATACCTATTTTCATATTAATGCTCGCAATATTGAAATAATTTTTTATAGCGACAACATAGCAAATACGCTGACGGATGGACAAGTGAAGAATAATTCAACTGAGGGATCGGTGAGCACAAACAAACTTAAGCGCAAAAAAATACCCGGCAAAGGCCAGGTATTTTTTTACTCACCTAAACGAGTATTATTTGCTAGAAGCTAACACCCTAACTTCGCCAAGTACCTATTAATATCATACCATCGCTGGTAACTACCGCCAAAACATCACCATCTATGACATTTCTAAGCGTGCAACTTTCCCCGGGCAAAACAGGCGCATCACCAAAATGATTCTTTTCATTTCAAAAACCTTTTTGCTTCCTTTGATTCACATCAATTTACCACATCAAAACGCAAGTGAAGATTGAGAAAACCAAAGACGCCGCACATGGGGATTTTTGTGAGTGTGGTTTAGGCATATAGAATAAAGCGACGCAGTTTTGCCCCCAACCCCCTTAATAATTGAATAACAAAAAGGCCACCCTACACCCCCATACTTAATTAAATGCATGCAGCGAGCTACCGCAGAGTGGCTGGCTTGAGTGCTTTGGAGTGCCTATTTGTACACGAATATTGTGCACCGATTGGAGCGAGATATTTTTCTTATTATATATTAATGACTTGCAGTAAATAATGGCGGAGAGCGAGGGATTCGAACCCTCGATAGGATATTAACCTATACGCCCTTAGCAGGGGCGCGCCTTCAGCCACTCGGCCAGCTCTCCGTTGAAACTTGTGTTGCCTAACTAACAACGCTATTACTTTGTTAGCCAGACGGCGCAACTCTTTATTCTTGCGCGCGTTATTCGCCTTGCTCACCCCTTCGGGGCTATTGCCTCCAGCAATGTGTTCTCCCTGCGGTCGAGTCAGCCACTCGGCCAGCTCTCCGTTGTAACTCCGTTTGCTTAATCACAAACTGCCCTTTCCAGCGGGCGGCGATAATAACACAACCATCAAGAATTCCCAGACCCTCAGCGCATTTTAAACAACAATATCAACGGCTTTAGCACTATTTCCAAACACCACTTCGCTACCCCAATTAATTATGCGTTGACAGCGATTCCAATTAAGCATTATATTTAACTATATGGTTAAATATAAAAATGAGCCCTCCGCTGCTGAAGCGACTTTAAATAGGGTCTTTGCCGCACTGGCGGATGCCAACCGGCGTCAATTGGTCCACTTACTGACTGAGGGAGAGCAGCGCGTTAGCGATTTGGCTGCGCACTTTTCCATGTCGCTGGTTGCGGTATCCAAGCATCTTAAAGTGCTTGAGGCGGCAGGCATTGTGCGTCGGCGCGTCGATGGCCGCACCCATTACTTATCACTGAACCCCGAACAACTTACCGGCGCGCTGGATTGGATTGCCGTGTACAGAAATTTTTGGCAACAACGCTTGGATCAACTCGATAATCTGGAGGAATAAACCATGCACGAACTTACCATTGAACGTAACTTTGCTATGCCAGTTGAAAAATTGTTCGACGCTTTTACCCAACCGGAAACAATTACCAAGTGGTTTGCTCCCGAAAATCTGGAGTGCACTGAAGCTAAGGTCGATTTAAAAGTTGGCGGGCAATACAGTATTCGTATGGACGGCGATGATGAACCACATATTGTAGTTGGCGAATACCTTGTGATCGAACCCCACTCTAAATTAGTGTTTAGCTGGCGTTGGCATACGCGCGAAACAACAACGCGTGTAAGTCTAGCGTTTAAAGCACTCGATAATAACAATAGCCAACTGCTGCTTAAACATGATCAGTTTCCCGATCAAGAGCTTAGCGATAAACACAATCAAGGGTGGATGGGATGCCTAGCTAGCTTAGAAAAATATATTAATACCGAGCTTGTTAAAACAACGGCATAAAAGTTTTATCAGCAAGTATTTGAACGCGAATATTAAAAAGGCACCAGCAGCAAGCTATGCCTAACTTAATAAGTTGGGCATTTTTTTTGAGCAAACAGAAAACATCAAGCTCGAAAGCCTGAAATAATAAAGTCAAATTGTTTAGAAAACTCTGGACGCAAGAATTCATTTACCCGCTTTTTACGAACGAGCAAAACTTTCCGCCAGAATTGACTGACAGCTTTTATTATTACGTATAGCTCAAATAGCGCGGTTTAAAGCGACTTAAACTAAAGCGTTTTAAACTGAAGCTGGAAGATTGATTAGAGAATCAATAATCTACTTCGTCTTCAACAGGTGATTTTTGTGCTTTTTCTTGTTGAATACGTTGATAGATTTCTTCACGGTGAACAGCTATTTCTTTTGGCGCATTAACACCCAGTCTTACTTGGTTGCCTTTCACACCTAATACTGTAACTGTAACGTCGTCTCCAACCATTAAGGTTTCGCCTATACGGCGGGTTAAAATCAGCATTTCGCATCTCCCGATGTCCTGCTGGCTTTCAGCACTTAGCGTGCATGTAGCCTCCGGCTAACTTCCTTCCCATTACGGCAACCACAGCATAACTGTCTACAGAACTATCCAGTTCTGCCCGACCTTTATGCTACAAACTGTCACTTAGCTTTCACTTCTTACAACGCCGCCCCTCTTGGACTTTGTTGTAAATGGTTACCTATCCCTGTGAACAGTTTGCTCTTACTTAGCCGTTATCACATTACTACTACGCTGGAACCTCAAAACGCTTTAAGGTAGTTTCAAAAACTACTACCAATAATTATTAAGAAGCTTGTTGATCAGTTTGATCTAATCCAAACGCTGTATGCAGTGCTCTAACCGCTAGTTCCATATACTTCTCTTCAATAACAACAGAAATTTTAATTTCCGAGGTTGTTATCAAATCAATGTTTATACCCACATCAGCTAGGGCTTTAAACATTTGGCTGGCGATGCCTGCGTGTGACCTCATCCCTACTCCAACCAGTGATACCTTACATATACTACCATCTACCGCAACTTCACGCGCGCCTAATTCCTGAGCAATCCTTTCAGTGATTTCTTGCGCTCTCTCTAACTCATTACGATGAACCGTGTAAGTTAGATCAGTGCTGCCATCAGCGGCAACATTTTGCACAATAACATCAACCTCAATATTGGCTTCGCTTACCGGCCCTAAGACTTTGTAAGCAACGCCCGGCGTATCCGGCACTCCGCGAATAACGACTCTTGCTTCATCACGATTAAAGGCGATTCCCGCCACTAACGGCGCCTCCATATCAGTATCATCGTCAATTGATATCAATGTACCCGGCCCCTCTTCAAAACTTGATAGTACCCGTAATGGCACCTGATATTTACCTGCAAATTCAACCGCCCGAATTTGCAAAACTTTAGAACCCAAACTCGCCATTTCCAGCATTTCTTCAAAGGTAATTCTCTCGAGTCTACGCGCGCAATCAACCACTCTTGGATCGGTTGTATAAACGCCGTCAACATCAGTATAGATCTGGCACTCATCGGCGCTAAGCGCTGCAGCTAATGCAACAGCCGTAGTATCCGAACCTCCGCGACCTAGCGTAGTAATATTACCCGCGTGATCTACCCCTTGAAAACCAGCAACTACTGCGACTTTGCCTCCGTTTAAGTCACTTAGAATCGCCTGACCATCAATCGCTTTTATTCTGGCCTTACCATGTGCATCATCGGTAAGAATTTTTACCTGCGATCCTAAATAGGATCGCGCATCAACTTTTAAGTCTTGCAAGGCGAGCGCCAATAAAGCAATCGTTACCTGCTCACCTGTCGACAATAAAACGTCGATTTCACGGGGATCAGGCTGACTGCTAAGCGCTTGCGATAAGGTCAGCAGGCGATTGGTTTCACCACTCATTGCCGAGACAACAACCACGACCTGATCGCCTTTATCAACATAACGTTTAATCCGCTCAGCCACCACTTTGATACGCTCTGGTGTACCAACGGAGGTGCCGCCGTATTTTTGGACGATTAACGCCATGCTTAAATTATTGCCTCTTTAATATAGCTAATAAACTTAGGTGCAAAACCGGCATAAATACCCGCTATAGCCGCGCTGCATCGCTGGGACGCGGAATCTACACTATTCGCCCGTTAATGAGAACCTAAAAGCCGCCAATACCGCCTCAATCTGTACGTTTTTACAGTATTTTAGCGATTTTCGCGGGAATTCTATTAATTCAGCCATTTGCCGCGATGGATATTTAATCGATCGTCAGTTCAGCCAAAATGGCAAAAATTAGCCAAGTGCAGCGATTTGAGTAAGCGTAGCTGCACAAGCATTCGCTGTTTCCAAGCCTTTCTCCACAAAATGCTGCTTAAAAAACTCGGGCTGGCCTTCAGCTAAAAAATCATTTGGCGTCAATACGGCTGAGAAAACCGGCGTGCCCGTCTCAAGCTGCGTTTGCATTAAACCATCGATAACAGCACTGGCAACGAACTCGTGGCGATAGATACCGCCATCAACCACTAAACCCGCTGCGACTACCGCGGCATATCGACCAGAGGCGGCCAAATATTTTGCCTGTAGTGGGATTTCAAAAGCGCCAGGAACCTCAAATAAATCTACCGATTTATTACTTAGCGAGGCAAATTCTTTTAAGAAGGAATCACGTAGTTGATCAACAATATCGCGATGCCAGCACGATTGCACAAAAGCAACCCGCTCTAACTGGGTAATATCAAAAGGCTTGGAAAACATCGATGGAGACGCAATTTTGGTATTTAACGCAGTGATGTCTGATGCAGTAGCTATTGAAGTTGACACGCTTGTAAGCCTCTTAATTAAATTTTCTAATTCAATTTTGTTGGTTAAAAATATAGTAAACAGCTTTTAAACATTCTGTTTAATACTATTTAAAACAGGGCAAACAAGGCGGGACCGCGTTACATATAAGATAAAGCTAAGCACAGCTAGCAAAAGCCAATCGCGGTTTTTTTTGACGACCTTATTCTCATAACCAGACTTTAACTGTCGGCTCCGGAATCACACCGGATCTGCTGTCCTCTTAAAGTGTACGCAATCGCTTAAACTATTTTCTTAAAAAATATTGTTTAAAACATTGCTAACAAGCTAAGAGCGCCCGCGGGCTAAAGCTTATAAAACCAAGCTTATTACCGCCGGTGGGGACTTACACCCCGCCCTGAGAAGTTTCGATTCAATTACTTGTTATCAAGCGTTGATAACAAGTAATTGAATCGAGGCGCAATTGTAACAGCAGGCCTTAACGCTGTATATCCACCAAATCGCTATCAATATCAATTCAAATGACCGAAAAGGTTAATGCCGATTACGGCAAGGTCAGCCTAAAGATCCGCTACCAACTTAACTATTCGCTCTGCCGCTTGAACACAGTCCTCGATGGGCTGAACCAATGCCATACGAATATAATGGAGTCCGGGGTTATGGCCATCAATCATGCGTGCAAGATATTGGCCGGGTAATACCCTCACTTGCCGCTGACTAAATAATTTTTGGGTAAATAGCTCGTCATCAATAGGCGTTTTTGCCCACAAACAAAAACCGGCTGCCGGAATCTCCACACCAAGAGACGATTGCAACATTGGCACAATCCGATCCATCTTTTCACGGTACAACTGACGGTTAACTTGTACATGCGCTTCATCATTCCATGCCATTACACTGGCACTTTGATGATGCAAAGGCATCGCTGAACCGTGATAGGTTCGATACTTTAAAAATGCTGCGATTAATTTATCGCAGCCAGCAACAAAGCCCGACCGCATGCCAGCAAGATTGGAGCGCTTGGATAAACTATTAAATACCAAACAGCGAGCAAAATCGTTTCGTCCTAAGCTCTGACAAACTTCCAACAAACCTAGCGGCGGCGAATGCTCGTCATAATATATTTCCGAGTAACATTCATCGCTGGCAACCACAAAATCAAAGCGATCAGCCAATTCAAGTAGACGCTGATAAAAGGATGCAGGCGGAATAACACCGGTTGGATTGGATGGATTGCAAATATAAACCAGCTGACAGCGATTCCATTCACTATCGCTTACTGCATCCAAATCAGGTAAATAATGATTAGCCGCTTCGCAGGGTAAATACAGCGGCTCGGCTCCCGCCATAATCGCAGCGCCTTCATAGATTTGATAAAACGGCGAAGGCATAATCACCAGCGGTGGCGAATTAAGTTGAGTGTTTGTTACATCAACCACGGTTTGTGCAATGGCAAATAAGGCTTCGCGCGTTCCAACCACAGGTAAAACGTTAGACTCAGGATTGACAACAGCATCGCTTAATTGATAACGCTGCGTTAGCCAAGCTGCAATGCTTTGCCGCAAAGCCTCTGAGCCTTGGGTGGACGGGTACTGATTGATATGCCCAAGATCTGCAACCAAAGCGTTAAGCACTGCTTCTGGCGGCGCATGCTGTGGCTCACCAATCGCCAAGGAAATGACCGGCTCGGTCGTTTCTATAGACAGATTTTGTAGCAGTGTTTTTAATTTCCCAAATGGATATTCATGCAATAGTTGAAGATTCTGATTCATATAAAAATAACGCTTTTTAAAGTAATGACCGACATATTGTTATTATTTATTGCTGCCCCAATTCATCCAATTGGTCTTTCAGATCTTGTTGAATCTCTTCAATAAGTACAGGATCATCAATAACATTGTCTTCTCTATCAGTAAGAAAAAATACATCCTCTACCCGCTCACCCAAGGTAGAAATTTTCGCATTGTGAACGCGTAACTTGTGCTGAAAAAATACTTGTCCAATCGTGGTTAACAAACCCGGCCTATCCGGCGCGATAACCTCTAGAACACTAAAGCCCGGCGCATAGTCATTGGAAAATACCGTTTGCGCTGGCCATTTAAAACTTTTTAAGCGTCTGCTGGTGCGACGCTCGCAAGAGTCCCAACGCTCATTCGGTTCATTGAGAATTTGCAGCATTTTATTGCGAATATCATCAATGCGATTAGAGTCATGATCAATAGCTTCGCCATCGGCGTCAAGCACATAAAAAGTATCGAGCACATGGCCGCCCCCCGCTATCAGTAATCGCGCATCGTGAATACTTAAATTTAATTGCTCAAGCGCCAAGGTGATAAACGAAAAGCGGTTTTCTCGCAGCCGACAATAAATAGTAATTTGCGTCACGGCTGTTTCAAAAAGATCCGATGGCTTTTTGATAATAACCAAAGGCGTATCACTATCCATATGGGCAAGAATACCCTCGGCATGTAGGACTAAATCTTCAATCGACTCTCGCAAGAAGTAGTCGTCAACGCGATCTTTCCATTGCTGATAAACATCACCGGCATCGATACCGACTTGCGCCAATATCGACAATGCGGCTTGTTGCTTCTCGGCAATCAGCTCTTTTTTATCGACCGGATTTTCTAAGCCCCTACGCAAGGCCCGCGTTGCCGCAGCATATAACTGGCGTAATAGAGACGCGCGCCAAGCATTCCATAACTCCGGGTTAGTGCCATTAATATCAGCAACGGTGAGGATAAAAAGATAGTCCAGACGCGATCGATCACCAACAGATGTTGCAAACTGTCGAATCACATCGGGGTCAGATAAATCCTGTTTTTGCGAGATGGTGGACATCACCAAATGATTTTCTACCAACCAAACAATCAGATTCGTATCGCGGCCATTGACACCGTGTCTCTGACAAAACTCACGGGCGTCAATGCCGCCTAATTCCGAATGACTGCCTCCACGACCTTTAGCAATATCGTGAAACAAGGCAGCCAAATATAATAATTCAATTTTGATATGACCATTAATCACTTTTGCGGCCAAGACATAATCGTGCTCGGAACCTTCATGGGCAAATCGATAAATATTTTGCACAACTTCCAAAGTATGAATATCGACTGTGTAAATATGAAATAAATCGTACTGCATTTTGCCGATAATCTCACCAAAGGCCGGCAAATACTTACTTAAAATACCGTGCCTACGCATACGCTTTAACTGCAGTGGCACGTTTCTATTAGACTTAAGTAATTGCATAAACAATCCAATCACTTTTTCATCGTTACGAAAGGTATCGTCAATCCGCTCTCGATGCGTTCGCATTAAACGCATAGTGGAAGCGCGCACACCACGAATATAATTATGCTCTGCCATCAATACAAAGATTTCGATTAACGCCCAAAGATTATCGACAAATACCTGCTCATCAATAACATCGATATAACCGTTACGAACACAAAAGCGTTCGTTAAGCGCAATAAGCTCTTCGGCCTCATTAACTCGCACAATATCCTGATCAAAATGTTGAATCAGGACATCGTTGAGTTCGGCTAATAACAATACCCGCCGATAATACTCGTGCATAAATTTTTCAACAGCGAGGTTTGCATTGTCATCAACAAAACCAAATATCTCGGCAACTTTCACTTGATAGTCAAATAACAATCGGTCTTCATGGCGCTTCGCCAACATATGCAAGGCATAACGTGCCTTCCATAAAAACTGTAAACCTTCGGCAAAATTGGCGGCCTCAATTTCAGTTAAAAACCCGCTTTTTTCTAACTGTTGGATATTACCCTCACCCAAATGGCGTTTGGCAATCCAAATAATATTTTGAATATCGCGCAAACCGCCCGGCGACGTTTTGATATTGGGCTCTAGATTGTATTCATTATTATTGGTATCTCTATGCCGCTCACGCTGCTCCTTCCATTTAGCGATAAAAAACTCGCTGGAATCCCACATATTTTGTGTATCGGTTAATATTTTAAGTTGGTCAAATAAACCGGTTTCACCCGAAATCGGCCGCGACTCAAGAATATTAGTATGAATAGTAATATCGTCTCGAGCATAAGCTAGACACTCCTTAAGTGTTCTAACACTATGACCAAGGTCTAAACCGCAATCCCATAAATAGGTCACCAAACCACTAATCGTTTCGCAATTGGCCTTGGTAGGCTTTTGCTCAAGCAATAATAATAGATCCACATCGGACTGCGGATGCAGTTCACCGCGACCATAACCACCAACGGCAATTAAGCAAATTTTTTGCTTACCCCAATCGGCTTGCTGCCAAAGATGCTTTAACAAAGCGTCGATCAAATTAGAGCGTGCGACAATTAGCAAATGCGTCTCAACACCGCGAATAAAATCGGCATCTAACTTAGCTTGTTGCTGCTGTAAGAGCGCCTTGCATTCAACAGCCGAGGAGATATTGGCAAGCTGAGAGGTGAATTCCTTTAGCGTAAAATCAAATGACCCGCCGTCTTCGGCAATCAAACTGGCCGCTAAATCACTTTCTGAGCTGCCCATCACAGGCAACTTATCGGGATCGTTAGATGGATTGGAACTGGATGTAACATTGACTGCCATTGTTCAAAGTGCCCTGTTTCGAATAACGCTAGGCGAAAACGCTAAGATTGAGTGAGTTCGCAAGCGTAATAAAGAATGGTTTTAACTATTTGTATAGTCTGCCTCGCATTATCGCCAACAAAAACGATCTGCGTAGCTGAGGTATGGAGTACCGTCTTGGCTCTTATTCCTTGGCCATATATCCTGATTGCGGCGAAAAGCAGCGTGTGCACGCATAGCGCATTAATTGCCTAAATGATTAGCCCTGCGCTCAAACTAGCGCGGAGTTCTAAAAAGATTCTTCGCTGCGAGCGGTAAGGACTTCAACCCCGCTGGCAGTAACGGCTAACGTATGCTCCCATTGCGCCGACAATCTACCGTCTTTAGTTTCTACGGTCCAACCATCGCGACGGTTTAATTTAACCTGCCTTTTACCCGCATTAAGCATGGGCTCAATGGTAAAGGTCATGCCCTCTTCCAACACCAAACCCTTGCCCGGCGTACCATAGTGCAATACTTGCGGATCTTCATGGAACACTGCGCCAATACCATGCCCTCAATATTCACGCACAATACTGTAATAGTGTTTAGCAGCATGCTGCTGGATAACATTGCCGATATCACCTAGCGTTGTGCCGGGTTTAACCAAGTCGATACCCATATACAAACATTCTTGAGTGACTTTAATTAAACGATCGGCATGGCTAGAAGCCTCGCCGACGACAAACATTTTGCTGGTATCACCATGATAAAGATCTTTAATAACGGTGATGTCGATATTAATAATATCGCCGCTCTTTAGTATTTTTTTGTCGGAAGGAATGCCGTGACAAACAACCTGATTAACCGAGGTACAAATCGATTTGGGAAAACCGTTATAGTTAAGCGGCGCGGGAATAGCCTCTTGTGTATTGACGATGTATTCATGACATATACGATCTAGCTCGCCAGTAGAAACACCTGCAACAACATGCGGGCCAATCATATCCAAGGCCTCGGCAGCCAGCTTACCGGCTACGCGCATTTTCGCTATTTCATCTGCGCTTTTTATCTTCACACCCATAACTTGGTTCTACACCCCGTTCATAACTCAACAATTGGATTTTCAATAAGTCCGATTAGTTTATTCTGATTCAGACTATTTGCTACTGTGCGTCAGGTAGTTAACGAAAGCATTTACCTGACAATTCGGCCTTTAACTATTATCCGGCAGAGCAGTGAACGCCCTATCTTCCGCAAACAATTAATCACCTTTGGAATACTCAGCCACCAATTTTAACCGAAAACCCCCGATGATGCCCCACTTGGAATAAGCCTTTAAGTGCCTGACTACGGTATTTCGACGTACTTTTGTACATATGAGTCTCAAAACCAAGACATTTAGAGCCCTTATGGTCGACAATAATGCCTTAGCCGGCCAACATCCAACTTGGTGCGCTAGCAGCGCCCTGAGTTAAATTTGATCGGCATCTAACGACTACCCTATCGGGCATTAGCCTTAAAGACGCGGCAGCTAGTCAGTGCTGGCTTTAGGCTGGCAAGCTGGAATAATCCAGCCCTTTGCCAAGCGCTCGGTGTTTGCATGGGTTCATCGGAGAATTGAAGGGCTTTATATCTTTCAAGATATAAAGATATAGCTTTATCGCATTACTGCGATCCATAGCGACCATTAGCGCAGCAAGCTGAATAGCTGATACAGCTACAACGATATTGGCAAAGGCATAAAACGCATGACAGTAGACTTATGGCAATAAGGCTTAGTAAAAAAGGCTTTGACCGCGATCGTTATTGCATGGCTGTATTTTTATTTAATGTATACGCAGCAAAAAAGTCACTAATGTAAAGATTAAGATGTCTACTAATTAAGGGCCGCAAATAGTGAGGTCCATAAATAGCAAACAACATGACCCGTATTGATCACACATAAATCAGTAGCAATGCTAGCGATAATAAAACTATAATTCCGTTTATAATTAACGCAGGCCAATAACAGATAAAAAATTTTCAGGGATTTTTTGAAAATTCGATAGGTGCGTTTATGCCTGACGCAAACAAGGAACACGTAGCTATCGTGAATGAGGAGGGAATTTGATTAAGGTACTTATTGCCGACGATCATGACATGGTTCGTCACAGTTTTACATTGGTGCTAAGCGAAATAGCCGACATATCCATAGTGGGTGAAGCCAAAACCGGTGAAGATGCCGTGCGGCTTGCCAAAAAAAATCCACCCGATGTGGTGTTAATGGATGTTCGCATGCCAGGTATCGGCGGTCTTGAAGCGACCAAACGCATATTGGCAGAACATAAGGAAACGCAGGTGATTGGCTTGTCAGGATACAATGACGGCTCCTACCCCGGTTTATTTGTTCGCGCTGGCGCACTAGGTTATATCACCAAAGATGTAGGTGTTGACGACTTGGTCGCCGCCATTCGCAAGGTTCATTTAGGTGAGCCTTACTTATCGGCGCAAGTTGCACATCGCGTTGCGAATATGGGCAGCCAAACAGGCAACGACAACCCCTTTGATGGTTTGTCCGAGCGCGAAAGGCAAATAGCAATGATGTTGGTTGAATGTTATACGCCACCACAAGTTGCACGAAAGCTAGGCATTAGCCTTAAAAGCGTTAATAGCTATAAATACAGACTATTTGAAAAACTCGATGTTAATAGCGATGTTGAGCTAACTTTGCTCGCTTTGCGGCACTCAATGATAGAGCCAGAAACGGCTTTAAACCCTAAATCCGATAACGATTAGCCAAACGGAACCCGGCGTACCCCAAAAAAACACTCGAACTTTGTCTATGGGAGGCAAGCGTTGAGCGATACGCCCGCGTCCAAAAGCAACTCGGCTAAGCATAATTCGACCATGCATAAAAAGAATCAACCAATAGCGGACGATTCAAACGCAGACGTCACTGATCAAGCAACTGATCAGGCCGAAAGCTCGCTGGGCAAAAAAACCAAACAAAAATTTGATTCAAAGTCTTTTCTGGCCACTTGTAGCCAGCGTCCTGGCGTGTATCAAATGTTTGATAGCAATCATAAACATCTTTATATCGGCAAGGCTAAAAATCTCAAAAAGCGTTTATCGAGTTATTTCCGCACGCAAACAGCAGGCGGCAAAACCGAAGCGCTAGTACAAAGAATTTTTCATATTGACGTTACTGTGACCAATAGTGAAACCGAAGCGTTAATACTTGAACACAATCTTATTAAATCCGAGCGCCCGCCCTATAATATTTTACTGCGCGATGATAAATCCTATCCCTATGTTTTTTTATCCAGCCAGCATGAATACCCGCGTTTAAGTTTTCATCGCGGCAGCCAGCGTAAAAAAGGCCAGTACTTTGGCCCCTTCCCCAATACCTATGCCGTTAGAGAAAGCCTTAATCTACTGCAAAAAATGTTTAAGGTTAGACAGTGCGAGGACAGCTTTTTTAAAAATCGATCGCGCCCTTGCCTACAACATCAAATAGGTCGTTGCTCGGCACCTTGTGTAAAGCTGATTGAAAAAGAAGATTACGCCGAATCGGTTCGTAAATCCGTAATGTATTTAGAAGGCAATAACGACGCGCTAGGCAATGAACTACGTAAAGAAATGGACCATGCAGCCGAGCAACTAGCATTTGAAGCTGCGGCAGAAAAACGCGATCAAATTAGCCAACTACGTCGCGTACAAGAAAAACAGTTTATTGACAGCGGTAGTGGTGATATCGATATAATCGCCGCCGCCATTGCCTCCGGCCACGCTTGTATACAAGTGTTATATGTACGCCGCGGCCGAATGCTAGGTAGCCGCAGTTATTATCCCAATATTGGCATTATCGATAATCAAGCTGATCTATTGGAGGCATTTATTTCACAAGTGTATATCGCTTCCGGTGGCGCTTTGGGAACCGTGCCGGGCGAACTCATCACCAACACAGCACCTGCCGAACTTGAAAATCTAACGCTAGCGCTTAGCGAAAGCGCAGGAAAACAAGTTAAAGTCATTAGCAATGTGAGAATGGGACGCGCACGCTGGTTAAGTATGGCAACCGAAACCGCCGAACAAAACTTAATGGCTAGAATCAATAGTCGACAACAAGTTAGACAGCGCTTTGAACAATTGCAAAAAGATTTAGAGCTAGAAGAAATACCACAGCGAATTGAGTGTTTTGATATTAGCCATAGTAGCGGCGAACAAACCGTCGCCTCATGCGTGGTGTTTGATCAGGAAGGCGCAAAAAAATCCGATTACCGCAAATTCAATATTGAAGGTATTACCGGTGGCGATGATTATGCCGCTATGCGTCAGGCCATTGAACGTCGCTACACACGCATCAAAAAAGGCGAAGGCATATTGCCCGACATACTGTTAATCGATGGTGGCAAGGGGCAGTTGAATCAAGCCATTGAGGTATTAGAAGAATTACAAATCGATGAAGTATTAATTATCGGCGTCGCCAAAGGCGAATCACGTAAGCCGGGGCTAGAAACCCTATTTGTTGGGAGCGCTGACAAAGCACTGTCGCTGCCCAATGATGCGCCAGCCTTGCACTTAATCCAGCAAGTACGCGATGAAGCACATCGCTTTGCAATCACCGGCCATCGGGCCAGACGCGCCAAAAAGAAATCCAGCTCGCCGCTACAGGATATTGCGGGTGTAGGCCCCAAACGTCGGCGAGAATTGCTACGACATTTTGGCGGCTGGCAGGCGATTGAGCGCGCAACGATCGATGAGTTGTTAAAAGTCGAAGGCATTAGTAAAAAAATCGCCCAAGATATTTATGCCGCCTTACATAACACATAAAATACCCTTTCTGATGTGCACTATGCCTTTCAATTTATGCCGATAAACCCGCAAGCTTGATTGTCGTAATAAGGTAATTACCGCTAAACTGTTAAGCACAGCGGAAAATACTGGGCAACTAAGCCTGACGCCCTAAGCTTGCGCCGATACTTGCGTAATGTTTGCGGCAAGTATTGAGACCAGTGTGCAAACCCTATTGAAATAGATGTAGAAATGAATATCCCAAACGCCTTTACCTTATTTCGTATCTTACTGGTGCCAGTTTTAGTGGCTGTATTTTATTTGCCCTATGGCTGGACAGGTATCGCGGCTGCAACGATTTTCACGGTAGCGGCCCTCACCGACTGGATTGATGGTTATCTAGCCCGCAAACTCGACCAATCCACGCAATTTGGTGCATTTTTGGACCCTGTGGCAGACAAACTGATGGTTGCCATGGCCTTAATCGTCTTGCTTGAGCGCTACCCCCACGCTTGGTTTACCATTCCAGCGATGGTTATTATTGGCCGCGAAATCGTTATCTCGGCACTGCGCGAATGGATGGCAGAAATTGGCCGCCGCACCAGTGTTGCGGTGTCTTATGTAGGCAAATTTAAAACAACGATGCAAATGATCGCCATTATCGTCTTGCTTGCTCAAACCAGCCTAGTCGACAATCGTATTGAAATACTGGGCTTTGTAGCCCTTTATCTAGCCGCAGCGCTGACCTTATGGTCAATGATTATCTACCTACGCGCCGCTTGGCCGGACTTTAAAGGCTCGATGTAACCAGCACGTGCATGATGGCGCCAATTAACTCCAGCCCGTCATACCGCTCCTTCCCTGACAGCCTGCGTCGATAAAGCGGTCAGAAAACTGGCCAGATCCCCTTATCTTTCCTCTATTTATGCTCAATCTGGTCTAGACTGAATACAACATCAATAATTGAGACCGTTTTTACTAGCGCGACGATAAAAGCCTTTTAGTGATAAGCACTTACCCAAACTGCCATATTCGCTATCTTCGTTGTTTTTGCTTGACATAAATCGATTTACGCATAAAATATGCCGCTCTCTTTTGGGGGCCATACAGCGTGGTGATTAATCTCGATGCTGGTAGTTTGGATCTTATTAGTGAATTTGCGGGAATAGCTCAGTTGGTAGAGCGCAACCTTGCCAAGGTTGAGGTCGCCGGTTCGAACCCGGTTTCCCGCTCCAATATTTTCACCGTTGCATTGGCTTTAAGTCATTGCTGAAGCGGTTAGACTAACGCTCGCCCACGGTGAGCTTTTTAGTTTTGGGGCAACGGATAAACGATTTAGATCAGGCGCGGTAGCAAAGTGGTAATGCTGTGGACTGCAACTCCGCCATCGTCGGTTCGATTCCGACCCGCGCCTCCAAGATCGAACAGACTAATTAATCAAAATTAGTCAAAGGCTTTACCAAGCCTCTGCAACATGTATGACATCACCCTGCCCGGGTGGCGAAATTGGTAGACGCAAGGGACTTAAAATCCCTCGGTGGCAACACCGTGCCGGTTCAAGTCCGGCCCCGGGCACCAAATACTAAAATCACGCCATCTCATGGCGACCGAAAAATTAAAAATAATCTAGTTTTCTCGGTGTTTTTTTTCGATTTTCAATCCATAGTACCTCATAGTACCTCAGAAAATTGTTGGTATAAGTGTTGGTACCGCAGAGGCTTGAAATCGTGATACCAACACTCTATGGTTGGTACCTATGACC
>CAJQQO010000213.1 GCA_905480475.1 uncultured Pseudomonadales bacterium
AATGGGCGGTTGTTGAAGAACCTACACATCTAATGGATCCGCTGCCGATATTTTTATTAAGCGCAACCGCTATAGATGGCTTTGTTCACTCGCCGTTTTTATGCGTGATGTTATTTGCAATCATTAAGGGCAAAAACTGGATACGCATAGGCTGTTTGATATTTGCAGGCTCTTCGATCACCAATATGTATTATTATTTTATGGCGACATTACTGGGCGATCATCCGCCGCCAAATACCTTGTACTATATGCTGTTTAATTTGCCGTGGTTAATTATGCCAATAGTTTTAGCCTGGCGAATGCGTAAAGAAAAACCGTTTGATTCCGTTTAGCTGTCTTAGCGCGAACTGATATTTATTCGCGCTATCAATCAGGACTCAATTTTGACTTGATAACTTTCAAGATAAGGTTTTGCCTCAGCTTTTAACGTTTCGGTACTTAAGCCCCAATCTTCCGGCTGGTAACTATGCTTGCCATGCTTACCTTTGGGTTTATGCTCAAGATAGTTTTTGATCGCATCAATATAGCTTTTCTCAAATTCTCTGCCGGTCTGCTGATAGACCGATTCCAAAGCCTTAACCGGGTCTGCCATTAAATCGCTAAAATGCAAATCGACAAACCGCTGGGGTAACCCACCCGCTTCACGCCGATGAAAAACATCCATCATCATATCGTTACGAGCATTACCGGCCAGAGCCAGTAGCTCATCGTAATTATCCCTATCGCTGCGAATCCAACGCGTAGCTGCCAAGGTAGACATACCAGAGGGAACGGTTTTAAGCGGGTCACGATGATTAAGAATAACCCAAGCGTCCGGGTAAATTGCAAAAACCAAATCTAACATCGGCAAGTAGGTCGGCGTTTTTAACACCCAATGTGGTTTCTTGGCGCTAGAGGAATTTTGCATATGCTCGTATTGCATCGCTTGCAAAACGACTTTTTGATATTTCATTGCTGCTTCCGGATCCATTGGAAAGCTTGTTACATCGTGCAATACCCACCAAAACATACCGCCAAAGGAAGGTTTTTGAACACCGATACATTCGTCTGGAATATCCGCGCGTAACTCATGAATCGCCGCCATTTGCGGGCAAACATCGGTCCAAAGATTTTGTTCGCACTCGGTTATCGCTATTAACTCTTCGGCATTACCTAAATCCGAGGTTGGGTGAAAAGCCTGCCAAGCAATAGGCGAAAGTGCATTAGGGTCTTGGCCTAATAACTCCAGCGTAATCGATGTTCCCGAGCGACCGGTGCCGGTAATAATAAAAGGCTGAAGAATTTCTTCATCCAATATAGCCGGTGTGTCGGTAATTTTTTTAGTGAGATAAAGACGGCTTTGCAAACAACGTAAAATTTCCTGTCGTACCTGCAAGCGACCCATCACATTAAGATCCGCTTCTTCTTCAAGACTCTTAATCAAACCAAACAATCTACCACGCCAATCACCATCGATATGATCACCAAAATCATTTAGACCAGTAACTCGCTCGCTAGCGGCGATCATCTGCTCGACATCCAAGGGGATCATTTCAGCAGCACCGCCCACTGACTTTGCCATAAGATTAATACGACTCACTAGTTCAGGCCTGGGAAATCTTTCATTCAATGGTTTCATAGGTTTTATTGCTTTAAGGTTTGATTGAGTTTACTAATTTAATGCTTGCGGCTATTGCTGCGCACGGGAATATACGGGGAAGCTTTAAGCGATACCATAACAATGTCGTTTTCTTGCCGATGTTTAAGGTTAATTACACGCGAATGGCTTACGCGGAAAATAAGCTTTCTATTAATTCTATATTTTGAATGACTGTTAATTAAAAACTCCTGCACTAGACATACAGCAATGACTCTAACGCTTTAACAACTCTGAATAGTTCATACCAAAATGACAACCGAATGCGAGCTAAACACCCTCTATTCAACTGAACTAAAACTTAAAACAATAGGGTCAGATCTTGCCTTGGCCCTATCTCAACTTCCTTACAGCTATTCCATTTGCTTTTTTAAAACACCTTTCTATATCACCTATTAGCCTAAACAAATATCAAATTATGATTGACTTAAAAACTCAGGATGCTACTTTTACAGCATGGATGCTAAAAAAACAGCACCAATTGAGATCGAACCGGCTTAGATCGGCGCTAGTAACCCTAAGTCATTGAATAAAATGAAGATAAATAGCTATGAGCAAACAAGAGCAAGACAAACAAGATGATAAGCATACCCATCTTAGTCGCCGGGAACGGCAGATTATGGATATCGTTTACGAGCAAAAAGAAGTGAGTACGCAATCGGTACTTGAGCACTTACCCAATCCGCCCAGCTACTCGGCAGTCCGCGCCATGTTAAGCAAGTTAGAGCAAAAGGGGCATTTGCAGCATAAGGAAGTTGGGCAAAAATATATTTACAGTGCCACATTGGATAAATCAGATGCTCAATATGGTGCGATCGCCAAATTGGTTAAAACATTTTTTGGCGGCTCAAAAATAGAGGCGGCTACCGCACTACTCGGTATGGATTCAGACAACATCAGTGATGAAGATTTAGCCGTCTTGGAAAAAATGATTCAACAGGCGAAAGACAAACAACAATAACGCGCTTGAGCGCTGTAAGCCTAGCTTAAGGTTTACCTGCAAAACATTGCTAAAAACCGGGTAAAGCTTTGAAGAAACAGGAGGTGAATAATGGATACTTTACTTACCACCGATTTAACAACACGCTTGTGGTTATTACTGCACTCTTGCGGGCTTGAGCTACTGGTACTTATGATAAAAGCATCAGTGCTGTTAATTATTAGCCACTGGTGTCTTAGTCAGTTGCAACGAAGCAGTGCTGAAATCCGTCATTTGTCGTGGTTGTGTTTCTTTTTATCACTTGCCTTATTACCCACGTTCGGCCAACTTTTACCGACCTTTGAGTTTTCAATAAGTAGCTATCCGGCTATATCTATTCACGAACAGCTTCAGCAGCTAATTAGCCAATCCGCAAGTAATGCCGAGATTGCTAAGCATCTTCCCATTTCAGTCACGGCTAATTTTGATACTGCCACGCAGCTTAATCGCTTTAGCACAGACATAAACGCCGCTAGCTATCAATTTTCTACCATCGCAATTTTTGCCATTGTTTATAGTGTTACCGTCGCTATCAAATTTTGTCGATTTATTTATGCACTATTTCAACTTCACAGTCTGACACAGCGAGCGACTTACGCATTTGAACTTACCACGACCAATAAGATTGATCGTCATCAAAACCAGCAAGCGCGACCAAAAACCATCGTAAAAACATTACTAAACACACTGAATTTTAATTGCTTACACCGTCGTATCAAGATTTACACTAGCCATGAAGTTTCAACTGCAATGACGTGGAGAGCGATTAAGCCTTGCATTTTATTACCCTACCAAGCTTATAGCTGGGACGAGCAAACGATTAAATCCGTTATTGCTCACGAGCTAGCACATATTAAACGTAACGACTGGTTAACGTTATGTTTTGCCAAACTGGTTTCTATTATATTTTTTCCCGTGCCATTTTTACACCGCGCTTTTTTGCAAACCAGCTTGGAGGCGGAATCCAGTGCGGATAATCAGGTTATTTCGCAGTGCCATACTACGATTGACTACGCGCAATCACTGGTACAACTCGCTAAAGGTACTAGCACACCACAGCATAAAACAAGCACGCATTTAAAAAATCATAAGCGCATTTCTAATATAATAAAAACCAATGAGTTCGCCTTCAGCTATGCAGTAGGTATTAAAGGCAACTCCGAACTAGGCACCAGAATTAGTCGGATTATCGAACCTATTGCAATTAGAGCGCCTATACATAGCAGCCATAAACTCAGCAGTATATTTTTTACCGTTTGTTTTGTTTCGCCTTTAGCGATGATGCAACCCGCTGCAAACATTTTCGAAAGTACCAGTATCTCTATTCCTATAGTGTTCGCTAATAAAGATTTGCTTAATGATAGGACGCTAAATACTGACGATAAGGCAACCTTGATTACTAGTATGCAAAATCAGAATGCTATCCACGATTCCGCATCAGAAGCCCTCATTGTTGCGGACCAGCAACTCAGCCGCATTGCCGATTTAATCAGTCATACTCGTTTAATTAGCCCTCCCAATATTAATCAAAATAGAGAACTAGGGTTTGAGTTTAATGAGGCTAGCCAACCGATTGAACTGCACGTCATCAACTCTGAAGCGGAAGCAAACTTTTATCACGCCGTTTATGATATTGATTTACCCAGCCAGAAAATTATATCAACAGCAACAAATTCTGCTAATACAGTAAGCAGTACAGCCAACCCAAAAACTGCCGTAGCTCTACTCAATGTGGTGCCCAAATATCCAAAACGTGCGGTAAGAAATGGTATCGAAGGCGAAGTGCACGCAATTTATAGCGTGGATGCCAATGGACTAGCTAAGGATATTGTTATTGTTTCGTCAAAGCCTAAGATAATATTTGATAAAGCCGTTATCACTGCAATTAAAAACTCACGATTTGTTGCCACTGAGAATACAACAGGAAATAAGGTCGCAATAAACAAGCAAGAAAAGCCGATAGAAAAAACGCTATTTGAGCAAACCTATTTATTTCGCTTAAGCGACGACAAGCAGAAATTTGCACAACATCTATCGCAAAAAAAATCAAAGCCGCAATTAAAAGCCCGCTTTGAAGCTGCTTTAGAAAACCTACCAGAGCAGCTATCAGAGCAGCTATCAGAACATCGTCCAAAACAAAGCTTTGGCTTTAACGGTATCAATAGCAGCTAAACCCGCCAAAAATAAGCGCATCGATTTGATGCCTTGTAGATAAACCACCCTATTAAATCGCAAGACTTGTGTAAGTAGTTTAAACGTCTTTACGGTAGACGGCTGCGCCCAAATTTTATGGAGGCAATCAAGATGCAAATTTATACCCACAACATAAAACCACTAGAAGTGCTTATGCAAAGCCTACAACTCAGCTTGAAAATGTTGTTGGCTGCAACCGTAACACTGTCGCTCTATATCATGATGTATCAGCTAATTAACACTGATGATATTCCTGAAAAGCCTGTTAAACATGAACGCATAATAGATTTCATTATGCCAAAAACCGATATATCGGTTTTCGAGGAAGCCGAACTGATTAAACCCGTACCGCCCTTGGCAACACCTGAACGCCTAAGCGAACTTATCGAACTTGAACCCAGTAACAACCGAATACCAATGCAAACCAGAATTAAATGGCAGGAGCAAGGCAAGCTCTTATTAAAACCTAGCCGTAGCGAAGCGATCCCAATATTTCGTGTTGACGCCGTTTATCCCAATCGCCCACTAATGAAGGGAATAGAAGGCTTTGTGGATTTGATATTTGATGTCGATGAAATAGGTGCCACTAAAAATATTCGAGTTATTTCTGCTGATCCGCCACGAACATTTGATCGCGCCGCCAGCAAAGCGGTAAGCAAATGGAAATATGAACCCAAAGTTATTGATGGCGAAGGCGTTTATCAAAGTGGACTCACCACACGAATTCGCTTTGCAATTAAAGACTAATTCAAGCAATGGTTTTTAGACAAGGTAGTATTCCGTCACTAAAAAAAACAGAGGTACAGTGATCATGAAAATACGAAATAGCAGTCACAAAAAAATATCCAGCATTCAATTGCGCTCATTGCTTGGCGCTGCAATATTATCAAGCAGTATCGCTATTGCAGAACATAGGCATTGCGAGGAATCGCTATTTGAACATCCAATATCGATTCAATCTGACAGCATTAAACCTTTGAATGACCAACAACACGCCGAGATAAAAACCATTCTCGGTGGGCATATTATTGGCTCACTATTCTCGGTGGTTAATGAAGTGGATAAGCTCGGCGGGAATGCGGTTAAATTAATTTCCGGCAGCGTCGGAAAAATCAATAGACTCGTATCAAAAAAAAGCGATCTAGAAAAAATAAAACTCAGCAAAAAAGAATATCGAGATAGCGTAGAAAACACTATTGACGCAGAAGCGCTAAGCCGGGAACTGGTTGAACAGCTAATACTAAGCGGACAATTTGAAACATTGCTTGCGTCAATATATGCGTTACCAATCAATAACAACATGAACAGTCAACAAGGCATCGATGCAAAGCCAGCAGCTAATCCTACAATCAATCATCACAGCAATAGCATTCAATGCCCGTTAAGAACACGATCTATTACCATGTAGTTGCGTGCTTAGACTTAAGGTTTTTATTGGATTGAAAACTGCCATATTGCAAAAAGTGCAGTGTTTCCTTGATAACGCGAGGGTTGTCCATCATAAGCGGATGAGTCACCGGTAAAGCAATATGATCGGCCATTCCGTCGAGCTTGGTATGGCTTAGCGATACTTTACCATCGTCCTGACCAGGTAATAGGGTCGACAATATAGGATTAATACTACGGGTACCGGCAATCACGCCAACTTCAAAATTTGCCGCGCCAAGCGTATTGGGCACGCTATTTTCGTCAGTACCGAGCTGCAAACCTGCCGGACCATTAATGGCTTTAAAGCCCGGAACACGTTTAAGCTTATCCACCACTTGACTACCTTTATTTGGAGGGCCAAGCATCACTACCCTACCCAAATTAGCCAAGTCATGCTTCGCCAAATATTGACGCACTAGAATTCCACCAAGCGAATGAGTAACAAAGTGAATCCTTGTGTGCTTATTACATTGCGCAAGCGCTGCAGTAATCGCATTTTCAGAAAGTGTTTCGATAACATATTGACGCGAGGGATAGGCATAATTAACCGTTGCATAACCGGCGTTCTCCAAGGCGTTGGTCATTTTGGCCAGCGATCGCTTACCCCTTGCCAAACCATGCAGCAAGATAACGCACTGTTGATTATTTATATTATTATTTTTCAGCAGTTTCTCCGCTTGCTGGGTTTTATCCTGACTAGTGACTGACTGACAAGCTTGTACAAATATAAATAAAATCGCAGTTATAAAAAAACTTTGCAGTCTGAATTTTATCATCGCCAATAAGACATAAAATTTTTAGCTAGCAGTGCTGATTTGAATTAACTCGACTTTATAGCCATCCGGATCTTCAACAAAAGCAATAACAGTACTGCCATGTTGCATCGGTCCAGCTTCACGCACGACGTTTCCACCCTGCTGTTTTATTTTTTCACAGGCTTGATATGCATCATCAACTGCTATAGCAATATGCCCATAACCATCACCAATATTATAGTGATCGGTATCCCAGTTATGGGTTAATTCTAAAACAGTATTTTCGCTCTCATCACCATAACCCAGAAATGCCAAAGTAAATCGACCATCAGGGTAATCACTTTTGCGTAATAGTTGCATATCAAAGATATCGGTATAAAAGGCAATCGATGCATCCAAATTGCCCACTCTTAGCATGGTATGTAAGAATCTCATTTTTCGTAATTCTCCTAATTATATAAGAATATAAACCCATTTAACCTAAGCTAGGTTTATATATTAACAGTTGATGTGTAGACCACTTACGTCTCGGCTTGCTCGTCAATCTCTTCGAGCACGATTAGCGTATCAAGAATCTCATCAACAATGGCATCGTCTAAGCTCTTGTGTTCCATCAGAGTGTTGTAGGTAATATAAATAAGCAAAGAACCCGCGCCTAAATACCATTCTCGCCATGCGCCGTCGCTATCATCATAAAAGAAGTACAACCCTTCAGCCGCCCCCACCTCAACTAATTGGCCTTGCAAACCCTGCTCGATAAGATCTTCGGCAAAATCTTTCAAGTCATTATCATTTACCTCACCGTCGGCTTTTTTAACCACGGTAATATCGATCTCTCCCACGCCGTCACAGTCTGATATTGTGACGCAATCATCTTCCATTTCGGCTGACCATTCATCGGGCAGTTCGAGACACCACCATTCGGTTTGCAGAATTGACATAATTTAACCTAATTTATTGCGAGAGAAAAAAGCAAGGCAGCTTCACGTTTTGAATCTGCCTTGTTATCACTGACATTACTATTGCTGACGTTAATAGCAGGATAATAATAATCACGGCGACCGCATTGCTTAAACCCACTTGCGCAATACAGCGCAATTGCCGCAACATTACTCTCCCTGACTTCCAAAAATATATTCTTTATCAGCAGTTGACTACTTTGCTCTATATCATCGGCACGGTTTTTTAACGGAGCCGATCGTAACTGGGTTTGCATATCATCAATCAACGCTCGGCCTAAACCACACTGACGCATACTTGGCTGCACGGCAATATATAATAAATTGCATTCATCACTGACTACGGTAAATAAACAAACAGCTGTTACTTGCTGCTTGTCTAAATTATCGGTAGCTACTCGAATACGATAAATGGGGTTTTCTAACACCGACACTAAGGCGTCCGGCGTCCAACTATTTATCGCGTCTTGCTCTAGCCATTCGCTTATAGGCTCGGCATCCGATTTTTCAAACCAGCGAATATTCAAAGCAGGTCACTGTTCATAGTGATGGGATGAAAGTCAGAGTGATACGAGACATAGCCTGCGAAGCTAATAATTTGCATTATTCCGAACGCGTAGTTATGGCTTGTAAGTGCTGCCAAAAATCGCGTTTTAATAAAGGCTGAGCCCATAGCTCGGCACTGCCGTGAGTTAATAAGGCTTGTACGGAGCTTGAACCCGGCAAAGCGGCAATAGCGCCTAGCTGCTTGTCATGATTTGCATCGTGACCTCCATCCTGAGTATTTGCCAACGTCGCAATGGAAGCTTTACCCATCAGCAATACCCAGCTCACTTGGTTTTCTTGCAGTTTTCTTAGCAACCAAGCGGAGACAATATCTTTTGCCGCTTGCTCGGTAGAATCAAAAAGACCACTATCCGGTAGCGGCCATTCAAATCGATCGAGTTGACTAGCGGCCGTACTCATTAACGGTTTATCACCCGGTAATTTACCTAGGGACAATAAAATCGCATTGATCCAATTTCGATAGGCACTGCTGGCAAAACTCATCGCACTAATATCATCAATCAATAACAAATTGCCGCAGACTGAACTGGCTAAAGTAAATTGTTCTAAGGAATCTGATTGAGTATAAACGTCGACAGTTGCACTCGATTGCTCTCGCACAGTAGCAGTAGACGTTTGCTTATTTGTTGTTGTGCTTGCTGTTGTTGCGTTTGTCGATGTATTTGATACGGGAGCAGATTGGACTTGACGCTGCTGTTGAGAAGATGTTTTCGCATCGCCACCAAGATCTAACACTTCGGCAATTGCCAGACCGCGATTAACAATAACTTTTTGAGATTGCTGGGGCAGTACAGCAGGACTACCACTTGAGATATTAGCGGAGGAATTTGCACTGATAGATCCAGATGGATTAAGAGAAGCAGGTGCAATCCAATGCCCTTGCGCTGCGCCCGATAGTGCTTGTGTCGGCACCCAGGTTTCTATTCCCATCTCGGCAAGATATGCCAAGCGGCGATTGCGATTCATATGACTCTCTATCAACAGGTTTGTCACCCATCTAGCGGCGACAACTAGGCCTTATTTAAGACCGGTATGGTAGTTAACCTGATGGTGGTCATGCAAGCTTAATCGATGTTTTTTGAAATTTAATGGCGGGTCGATTAGGGTTAAACACTATTAACCCTAATCGCTGTGTTAATAAGCTTAATCTCAGTGCTCCAGCGCTAGGCGGCGGCTCCAGCGCCATCACTAGCAGCCGAATCGCGCAAATAGCTATTTGCCGCGCAGAGTATTGCTTGCAATGAAGCATCAACAATATCTCGGCTTAAGCCAACACCGCTAAAGCGTTGACCGTTGATATTCATTTGCACATAACAGGCAGCCTCGGAATTGGCACTGCTCGTAACCGCATGCTCTGAGTAATCAACCAATACTAGCTCTTGACCAATCACGTCAGACAAACCGCTAACAAAGGATTCAACCACCCCCGCACCTTCAGCAACCATAGCAACTTCCTGCTGGTTGCGATGCAAAACGGCGTTTAAGCGATCGCGATTATCACTGTGACTAATTTGGAAACTGCTCAAACTATAAGGCGTTTGTTGATTTAAATAATAATCCTGGAACAGCTGCCAGATTGCCTCGGGTGACACTTCAGTTTCAGATACTTCGGCATGGCGCTGAACAACGGTACTAAAATCAATTTGCAGCCAACGGGGTAGTTGCAGACCGTGCGCTTGCTCTAACACATAAGCTATACCGCCTTTACCCGACTGACTATTGATACGAATGACTTCTTGATACGAGCGACCTAAATCGGCCGGATCAATAGGTAAATAAGCGACATCCCAAGGCTCAGCATCGGTTTGAATCGCTAAACATTTCTTGATCGCATCTTGATGACTACCAGAAAACGCAGTAAAAACCAGCTCACCCGCATATGGATGGCGCGGATGGACAGGCAAATTGGTACAGGCTTTAACAACTTGAATAATCTCATCGATATTAGAGAAATCCAACTCGGGATCGACACCACGACTATAAAGATTCATGCCCATGGTAACGATATCCATATTACCGGTGCGCTCGCCATTACCTAATAAGGTCCCTTCTACTCTATCGGCACCACCTTGCACCGCAAGTTCGGCAGCCGCAACCGCACAACCGCGATCGTTATGGGTATGCAAACTGACTAAGACACTGTCGCGCTGCTGGATATTGCGACAAAAATATTCGATTTGGTCAGCATAGACATTAGGCGTGGTCATTTCGACAGTAGCAGGCAGGTTAAGAATAATCGGATTTGCTGGTGTCGGTTGCCAGACATCTACAACCGCATCACAAACCTCAATCGCATAATCCATTTCGGTGCCGGTAAAACTTTCTGGCGAGTATTGAAAACGCCACTCGGTATCGGTTTGAGCCTCGGCGCAACGTTTAACAATTTCGGCACCTTTAACAGCGATCGCTTTAATGCCCGCTTTATCCAAGCCAAATACTTTTTCGCGCTGAACTGTCGAAGTGGAATTGTAGACATGCATAATCGCTTGCTTGGCACCTTTAAGCGATTGGTATGAGCGAGTGATTAAATCTTCGCGAGCTTGAGTCAGCACTTGCACGGTGACGTCATCGGGAATCAAATTATCTTCGATCAAACATCGTACAAAATCAAAATCGGTTTGTGATGCAGCAGGAAAACCGACTTCGATTTCTTTAAAACCAACCCGCACTAATAAATCAAATAGCTTGAGTTTTTGCGCCACTGTCATGGGTTCAATTAATGCTTGGTTTCCGTCACGCAAATCCACGCTACACCATTGTGGTGCAGTCTCGATCACTTTATCGGGCCAAGTGCGATCGCGTAATTGCACGGGCATATGTGGACGGTACTTACGATGGTCGTAGCGGGAATCAATAGAACCCATAATCAAGCCTCAAAAATAGCGGGGTTTAGCCAAGCCAATCATAGACGCTGGCCAAGTGTGATGATGAATTATAGAGCCAAACCCTTAGGTAATTATCGCTAATATCACGACTTTCTTGTCAATATTAGCCACTTTAGTCAACTTTTTTATTATATTGAGTTGTATTCACTAATATTAATCAGTAACGTAACAAGTATCGGTGGCAAACAA
>CAJQQO010000214.1 GCA_905480475.1 uncultured Pseudomonadales bacterium
TTTTCAGCTAGGTAGTTTCCCTAGCCAATTGCTTCAACCAGTTTTTCCAACCACCGTGACGACTAATATTTTTAGCGCCCTCTAAACCATAACCTTCACAAATAAATCCACTTAGCCAACGACCATCTTGTAATTCAACCCGACCAATACCTAGCGGTGCGGGGATGCCCGCGACAAAGCTGCCAAAATTTCTGACCGGTAAGGACCAAACCTCCACCTCGATCGCAACACCGGCTTCAACGTTCCTTATCATAGCCGGACGCTTACCATCTGCGAGCGCATATAATTGGTAACTACTCGCACTATAGGTTTTTTCAACTAAGTGTGCATCGCGTTCAACAAGCTGCCAGTTTAATGGCTGACCCTCTAGATGCGCACCACAAACCACCACTTCAATATTGGCTAGCGCCAGTATTGGCTGTGGTTTGAAAGTAGCACTATTTAATTCAGGAATCACATGATCACTGGCACCCATTGGCAAATCAAACCCGCGGTGTAACTGATCGGCAAAGCCGAGTAAGTGGATATCATTAAATGCTTGCGAAAACAGTGTCACGCCCCAAGGCACACCGCATTGGGTAAACCCAACCGGCACAGCGGTGGCACTGTAGTCCAATAAGTTCATAAAATTTGTATAGGTGCCGAGTATCGAGTTATTAACTATAGGTTGCTCGGCCATTTGCTTAAGCGTATAAAATGTCGGCGTCGTTGGCGTAATCACAAAATCCAAATCCGCTATGGCTTTATCACAGGTCTTTTTCAAAGCTGCCAACTGATATTGGGCCGCAAAGGCGTCGGCGGCGGTTTGCTGATCGGCAGTTGCAATGACCTCAGCGATAACTGGCAACATCGCACTGCGGTTTACCCCTTGTGTTGCAATCCATCGCTCACTGACCCATGGCCCTTGATACAATAACTTTGCCGCATCTGTAAATGCAGTGAAATCTAACTCAACTGCTATGCCGCCCATACTCTGTAGTTTTTCTACCGCTTGAAAAAACAGTGCTTCGGTTTCGCTATTACCTTGAAAATCCAGCTCTGCAGGCAAGCCAAAATAAAACGTACTAGCCTGCGCACTGTCAACCTTTTGAGAATGAAAGTATCGATAGCGATTGGCATAATGATTAGGCCGCGCATAACAGTCGTCGGCATCGTATTGACAAACAATATCAATAAGCTTGGCGATGTCTTCACAATGTAAGGCAAGTAGACTGACGCAGTCTAACGATCGACAGGCGGGGACAACGCCTCGCGTACTAATTAAACCCTTTGTTGGTTTATGGCCAATAATATTATTCAGTACCGCTGGCACTCTTCCCGAACCTGCCGTATCCGTACCCAGCGCAAAACTGACTTGACCAAGTGCTGTAGCAGTTGCGGAACCCGCACTACTACCACCGGAAATATAATCCGGGTTAAAACTATTTTTACCCTCACCGTAAGGCGAGCGAGTACCAACCAAGCCAGTAGCAAATTGATCGAGATTAGTTTTGCCCATAGGTATCGCACCGGCGGCAATTAAGGCCGCCACCACAGGAGCCGATTCACTCGGTGTATAGGCAAACTCAGGACAAGCTGCCGTTGTCGGCACAGTTGCCAAATCGATATTGTCTTTAATCGCAAACGGTACACCGTACAAGGGAAGATCATCTGGCGATTGCGTGTCGAGATAACAAAAGTAGGGTTCTAATTCAGTTGCGCTTAAGCGATAAATCCAGCTATTAAATGCTTGTTGCTCATCGGCTTGTTTATTCAGCATTTGCAGCAATTCACGTGGCGCCAATTCCCCGCTGCGATACATTTTCGCCAAAGAAGAAAAACTCAAACAAATATTTTGCTTATTCATACGCTTATGGACTCCTCATCCAACCACACCAGCGTTTGTCCAGCCACCACCGACTGGCCCTGATCAATCCATAGTTTTTTGATAACACCATTTGCAGGTGAAAAAATTTCTATTTCCATCTTCATCGACTCCAGAATCATCAGCGCTTGCCCTGCAAGCACACTATCGCCCACGCCGACTAGCAGCTTCCAAACGGCACCAGCGACCGTGCTATCGATGCCGCTTATTCCCTCGGGCAAGGCTTGCTGATTTCGCAATACATCATCTAACACCTCGCTTACGTCTTGCTGATAGACTAACTGACCATCGCTTTTCCATTGCGCCAACTCTTGCGCATAGGCAAGCTCACGCTGCTGATGAAACGCCTTAATGGTATTGTCCTGCTGCAGTAAAAATTGCTGATAGTCATCGATATTAAATTCGGTTTGTTCAATAGTGATAGGGTAATCACCTAATGGGAAGGCTTGACGAATTTGCTTCAAATCCTCGGCACTGACAGGGTAAAAACGAATTTGATCAAAACAACGCAATAGCCAAGGTTGATCAAAAACATCGGTTTGACGATAACGATTCCACATCTGCAAAGTGCGACCGACAAACTGGTAACCGCCCGGCCCTTCCATACCATAAACACACATATAGGCGCCGCCAATACCGACCGAGTTTTCAGCCGTCCAAGTCCGCGCCGGATTATATTTTGTCGTCACCAATCGATGCCTAGGATCAACCGGCGTCGCGACCGGCGCGCCTAAATACACATCGCCCAGCCCCATAACCAAGTAAGAAGCGTCATAAACAATTTTTTTGACCGCTTCAATACCTTCAAGCCCATTGATACGCCGAATAAACTCCAGATTGCTTGGGCACCATGGCGCATCGGCACTAATCGATTGCATATATTTTTCAATCGCCTGACGACAGACTTCGTCGTCCCAGCTTAATGGCAAATGCACAATGCGCGAAGGCACACAGCGAGTCGTATTCTCGGCCTGCGCGATAGCAGCTTGTTCGATGTAATCCAGCAGACGGGATAATTCCAGTTGCTGCGAGTCGTAGTGAATTTGTAAGGAGCGAATCCCCGGCGTTAGCTCTCTTATGCCTTGCAGTGGATGACTTTGCATCCAAAGCATTAAGGCGTGGATTTTAAAGCGCCGTTCAATATCGAGTACTAAAGGGCCCAGCTCCAACAGCAAAAAGTGATCGCCAGCAAGACGACAGACCAAATTTTCATCAGCAAGCGAACAACGTTTAACAATAGGTGACTGCAATGGGCTTGTCGCTACCGTCTGATAGGTGTTATCTACAGACAGCGCCTCGATATCTTTTAACTGCTGGGCCTCTAACGCAACCGCTTGTTGGTAGGATACCGGTACAAACCGCAGCTTAGCACCGGCGCTAAGTTGGCCCAGCTTCCACAGGTCGGCAGTGATAACGGTGGCTGGACAAACAAATCCACCTAGCGAAGGTCCATCCGGGCCTAAGATCACTGGCATATCGCCAGTAAAATCAACCGTGCCAAACGCATAGGCGTTATCGTGAATATTCGATGGATGCAAACCCGCTTCGCCGCCCGTCTCTCGCGCCCATTGTGGCTTCGGCCCAATCAGCCTTACCCCTGTGCGACTAGAGTTATAGTGCACCTCCCATTCACTCGCAAAAAATGTTTCTATATCCTGCTCGGTAAGAAAGTCCGGCGCACCCAATGGGCCATAAATGACACGCAGCTCCCATATATTGCTAATCTCAGCTTGCTGTGAAGCTGCAATCGACCTCAACTTAACATCCGTGTCTAATTGATCTTCCGAACCGATACGCAACACATCACCTGCACGCAAGGCTCTACCTACATGCCCACCAAACTGGCCTAACGTAAAAGTGGCTTTTGCACCAAGATAATCCGGACATTGAATACCACCTGCAACGGCGAGATAGGCGCGCGCGCCATGTGATAACAGCTTGCCCAAGTGGAGCACTTGCCCTGCTGCAATATCGACAACCGTATAGGCAGAAATCACCTCATCACCAAGCCAAGCCTCAATCGCAGCGCCGCTGATAACAATGCGGCTAGCGACAGAAAATCGTAAACTCGGCCCGCTTAGCGTTATCTCTAAACCCGCGGCATCGCTGTTATTTCCCAGCAAGGCATTCGCTAATCGAAACGACAAAGAATCCATCGGACCTGAAGGCGGCACACCTACATGCCAATAAGCCATGCGTCCGGGATAATCCTGAATCGTGGTTTGCGTACCTGCGCTCAACACTTGCAATTGTGGCGCTGAAAATGCAAATGTCGCTAAGCTACGCGTAAGTAGCTGGCCTTGTTGACAGATATCGCTATGCAAAATAGCCTGCACGTAATCGATATTTGTTTCTATGCCATAAATATCGGTATTGGCCAGCGCTGTTGCTAATTGTTCAAGCGCCGCTTCACGACTATCGGCATGCACAATCACCTTGGCAAGCATAGGATCAAATAGCGTGGATACTTCTGTGCCCGATTCAATCCAGTGATCGATTCGCAAGCCGGGTGCTTGCGGCCAATGCACATGCGCCAAAATACCTGCCGACGGCAGAAATTCATTACTGGGATCTTCAGCGTAAACGCGAACTTGTATCGCATGACCATTCGGGCCTGACTGCGTAGCTAACTGCTCGGCTAATGGTTGAATATCTTGCAGCTCGCCCGAGGCCAAGCGCAACATCCACTCAACAAGATCAATACCCCATACTTCTTCACTGACACCATGTTCAACCTGAAGCCGAGTATTGACCTCCAGAAAATAAAACGCTTGGCTGTCAGTATCAAAAATAAACTCAACCGTGCCTGCATTTCGGTAAGCCACCGATGCCATTAAATGAATCGCCGTATCATGTAATTGAAGGCG